>DATNDQ010000033.1:0-30564 GCA_035553475.1 Gemmatimonadales bacterium | reverse complement strand
CCAGCCCCAAACGCACGAGGGCCCCGCGGGTGACAGCTCCCCCGCGAGGCCCTTCAGGTCCGACCCGGTCAGGTGTTATTCCCAATCCCGCCGAGCCCCCTTCTTGGGACGGAATTCGTCGTCCTCGTCGTCGTCGAATTCGTCGTCCAAGTCATCGTAATCGTCGAGGTCGTCCGAATCCTCGTCTTCATCCTCTTCGTCCAGCTCGTCGTCGAAGTCCTCGTCGAGATCCTTATCCTCTTCGAAGTCCTCGAAATCGTCGTCGATGTCGCTGCGACGCTTGAGCGACGCGTCCATCGACGCTGCCACGGACAGCATTGTCACCCCCGGCTGAGTTGGTTGACGTGAACGAGCGTTAGGACTCTTCGGCGCGCTTGTCGGCGCGGGCCTGCTTCTTCCGTTCGTTGGCCCCGAGCGCCCGCTTGCGCAGGCGGATGGACGACGGCGTCACCTCGATCAACTCGTCGTCCTCAATGTACTCCAGCGCCAACTCCAGTGTGACCAGCCGCGGTGGCTCCAGGATGATCATTTCGTCGGCCGCCGTCGTGCGCATGTTCGTCAGTTTCTTTTCCTTCGTGGCGTTCACGTCCATGTCGCCCGGACGGACGTTCTCCGCCACGATCATCCCTTCGTACACCGGGTCACCAGGTTTCACGAACATGGTTCCGCGTTCCTGAAGATTGAAGAGGGCGTATCCCACCGCCACCCCCTCCCGGTCCGCTACCATCACCCCCCGGCTGCGGCCCGACAAGGGCCCCGCCCAGGTATCGTACTCCAGGAAACGATGATGGATGATTCCCGTTCCCCGCGTATCCGTCAAGAACTCCGACCGGTACCCCAGCAAGCCCCGGGCCGGGATCTTGAAGCGCATCCGTACGGTCCCCACCCCGGGGTTCTTCATGTCCATCAGGGTGGCCCGCCGCGGTCCCAGCTTCTCCATCACGACGCCCAGGTACCCCTCGGGGCAGTCCACCATCAGCTCCTCGTACGGCTCGAGCTGCTCCCCGTTGGGCCCTTCGCGCGGGATGATCCGGGGACGGGACACCTGGAATTCGTACCCCTCGCGGCGCATCGTCTCCATCAGGATGCCGAGGTGCAGCTCTCCCCGGCCCGACACGGTGAAGGTATAGGTGTTATCCGTATCCTCCACCCGGAGCGCGACGTTCCGCTCCAGCTCCTTGTAGAGACGCTCCCGCACCTGCCGGGCCGTCACGAACTTTCCTTCCCGGCCCGCGAACGGCGAATTGTTGACCAGCATGTCCACCGAGATCGTCGGCTCCTCCACCGCGATGCCCTCAAGGCGCTCGAGATGGTCGGGGGCCGTAACGCTCTTGCCGATCTCGACCCCGGGCAGCCCTGAGATCGCGACGATCTCGCCGGCCTCAGCCTCGGTCACATCCTTCCGCTCCAGACCCTCGAACGCAAAGAGCTTGACGACCTTCGCCTGCTCGTAGGGGCCGTCTGAAACCGGGCCCGGTTCCCCCAGAGGAAGTACGGCGACGGTGTCCCCGACGTGGACCTTCCCCCGTTCGATCCGCCCGATGCCGATCCGTCCCAGGTAGGACGAATAGTCGAGCGTAGAGATCAACATCTGGAACGGCCCGTCGGCGTTCGCCTTCGGAGCCGGAATGGTATCGAGAATGGTCTGGAACAGGGGTTCGAGCGAGGTCCCCGGCTCCTTCAGCTCGTGGGTCGCCGTGCCCGCGCGGCTCGACGTATAAAGGAAGGGGCACGTGAACTGATCCTGATTGGCCTCGAGGTCGAGGAAGAGCTCGAGCACCTCATCGTGTACGCGCATCGGCTCGGCGTCCTGCCGGTCGATTTTGTTCACCAGCACGATGGGCCGGAGCCCGAGCGCCAGCGCCTTCCCCGCGACGAACCGCGTCTGCGGCATCGGGCCTTCGGCGGCATCGACGAGCAGCAGGAATCCATCCACCATCCGGAGGATGCGCTCGACCTCACCACCGAAGTCCGCATGTCCGGGGGTGTCGACGATGTTGATCTTGGTGTCGCCCCACCGCACCGAGGTGTTCTTGGCCAGAATCGTGATGCCGCGCTCCCGCTCGAGCGGGTTCGAGTCCATCACGCGCTCCGCGACTTGCTGGTTGGCGCGGAACACGCCAGCCTGACGGAGCATCTGGTCTACCAGGGTGGTCTTGCCATGGTCGACGTGGGCGATGATTGCGATGTTGCGGATTGCCAAGGAATTGCGTCCTAAATCACGGGGGTCAGTTCGAGGGGGGCAGTATAGTGGGGGGGCCCTCGGAAAAACAAGCTCTTTCTCACAAAGTCCCCACAGGCTCCCGCTATCCGACCCCAGTTCCAAGCCTCAAGTTCGCTCTTCCCTTCATTCTTGAGGTGCTGATGCGCCCCGTCACCTGGTCCATGAAGACCCTGACCCTCCTCACCGCGTTTGCGGTTACCGCCTCCTGCGTCGAGCGGCAACCGGTGGCCCCCGCGACGAACGCCCGGGCCATCGCCAGGCCCTCCGCGCTCAAGGCGGACCAGGCCACCGCCCCCGGCCGTCAGGTGGTTTCCCTGAACGGCAACGAGAGCACGGCCTTCGACCAGGCCGTGACCGCTCTCGGCGGGTCAGTCGAGCGCCGGCACCCCGAGATCGGGCTTGTGACCGTGCAGGGACTTTCCGCCTCGGCTGTGAGCGCCCTCGCCGCCCGGCCCGACGTCGCCAGCGTCGATCCGGACATCACGGCGCAGTGGATTCCGACTCCCGAAATGGCGTTCCAGATGTTCGCGGACCAGAACGTCACCGCCAGCGCCGGCACGAATCAGAGTACGGCCGCCTTCTTCCCGTTCCAGTGGAACATGCACGTCATCAATGCGCCGGGTGGGTGGGCGGCGAGCCAGGGGGGCAGCGGGCGACTGGTCTGCGTGCTCGATACGGGCGTCGATCCCCAGCACATCGATCTCAAGGGCCGCGTCGATCTCTCGAAGAGCAAATCGTTCGTCGCATCCGACACGACCATTCAGGACTTCAACACGCACGGGACGTTCGTTTCGAGCATCATCACGAGCAATGGCCGGGGCCTCGCCTCGGTCGCCCCGAACGCGACCCTTTGCGCCATCAAGGTGCTTGGCGCTTCGGGCTCCGGCTCGTTCGCCGACGTCATCGCCGGTATCCTGTTCGCCGCCAACGAGAACGCCGACGTCATCAACATGAGCCTGGGTGCTATCGTCGATAACAACCAGCCCGGAGTCCCCAACCTTCTCCGCCACATGCAGAAAGCGATCGACTATGCCCACTCGCGTGGCGTCGTCGTGGTGGCCGCCGCGGGAAACGAAGCGCTGGATCTAGATGCCATTCCGAAGAACTTCTCGTCGGTGCCCGCTCAGCTGCAGAACGTCGTGAGTGTGGGGGCCACCGCCCCGTTCAACCAGGCCAACTTCGATCTCTTGGCGAGCTATTCGAACTTCGGCGGGAAGACAGGGGTGACCCTCGTGGCCCCCGGCGGCGACCTCCTGGCAGGTGGAAACCAGTTCGACCTGGTGCTGGGAGCGTGCAGCCACACCCAGACGTCCCTGCCTTTCTCCTGCTCGACCACGAGCTTCCTGCTCGGCGCGGGCACCAGCTTCGCTTCGCCGCATGTCGCGGGCGTCGCGGCCGAGATGGGCCTCAAGAACGCGACCAATTGCCTGAGCAGGGGAGCAGATAACGTTGGGCCGAGCAGCATTTTCGGCGCGGGACGGCTGGATGCGTTCGGGAGTGTGACGTGTAAGTAGACGGGGAAGAGGGAAGAGGGAAGAGGGAAGAGGGAAAGGGACACCCTTCCCACTTCCCTCTTCCCTTTTCCCGCTCTATTCGCAGGTCGGGTCTTTCTCCATCTGCACCGTGACGTGGCGGATCTTCAGCTTTTCCATGCGTTCCTGCACCGCCTCGAGAATCCGCTGATTGTCCGCGGGATTCCGCACCACTAGGTGCCCGCTCATGGCCACCACCCCGCTGGTGACGGTCCAGACGTGCAAGTCATGCACCGACGTCACCCCGGGGATGCTCGCGATCTGGTCGTGGACATGAGGCAGCTCGATGTGTTCCGGCGTGGCCTCGAGGAGCACGTCCACGCTCTCCTTCACCAGCCGCCACGACCCGTTCACGATCAAGAGCCCGATGCCCACGGAAATGATCGGGTCGGCCAGAGTCCAGCCCGTCGCGATCACGACCACGCCCGCAACGATCGCGCCCACCGAGCCCAGGACGTCCGACAGGACGTGGAGGTACGCGCCGCGCTGGTTCAGCGAGTGGTCGTGTCCATGATGGAGGATCTTGGCGCTGACCAGATTGGCCGCGAGCCCGATCCCGGCGATGACCAGGAGGATGCCGGCGTGGATTTGGGGCGGCGCGGAAAACCGCCGGAAGGCCTCGACCCCGATCCCGACCGCGATGACGAGCAACACCGCGCCGTTGATGAACGCGGCGAACACCTCGAGCCGCAGCAGACCGTAGGTGCGTTCCGCCGTCGCCGGCCGCTGCGCGAGACGGGCCACCAACACCGCCAACCCCAGCGAGGCGACGTCCGCGAGCATGTGACCGGCGTCGGCGAGGAGTGCCAGCGAGTGTGACGCCCAGCCCCCCACCGCCTCCGCCACCATGACCACAGCCGTAATGCCGAGGACCAAACCCATGCGGCGCGCACTTTCGTGACGATTCGGCGCGTGATGGACGCAGGTGGCATCGATAGGCAGGGCGGTAGGCGCGGCCATGTTGGAAAACATATAGCTTTGGCGCCCTGTATGCCGGATTCCCTGCTCTCCACCCTCGGCCTCCGCTTGGCTGCCGTTCTGGCGCTCGTCCTCGCGAACGCCTTCTTCGTCGCTGCCGAATTCGCGCTGGTCGCTTCGCGGCGCACCCGCATCGACGCCATGATCGCGGAAGGGGACGCGCGCGCCCGCACGGTGAAGCACGCGCTCCAGACCATAGACCGCACCATTTCCGGTACTCAGCTCGGTATCACCCTGGCCAGCCTCGGCTTGGGCTGGATCGGGGAGCCGGCGATTGCGGATGTGCTCGCGGCGCTTTTTGGAACCCTCCGCGCGCCCTTCAACGTCATCGCCACGCACTCGGTGGCCGTGGCCATCGCGTTCGTCCTCATCACCTTCCTGCACATCGTCCTCGGCGAGCTGGCCCCGAAGGGCCTGGCCCTGCTCCATCCCGAACAGACCAGCCGGTGGCTCACCCCAGCCCTGATGGTGTTCACGACCGCCACCAATCCCTTCATCTGGCTCCTGCGCTCCTCCGCCAGCGGCATTCTGCGCCTGCTCGGCGCGGGGAAACCCTCCGAAAACCAGCGCGTGCATTCGCCGGAGGAGATCCTGATGCTGGTGGAGCAGAGCGGCAGAGCAGGCAGCATCGACCGCGAGGATGCCCGCCTGATCGAGGGTGTGTTCGAATTCAGCGAGAAGAACGCGCGCGAAGTGATGACGCCGCGAACCGACATGGTGGCACTCGAGGCGGACCAGACGGTGGAAGCCGCGGCGGATACCGTCGCGAAAGCCGGCCGCTCACGCTACCCGGTCACCGGTGAGTCGCTCGACGACATCGTCGGCGTGGTCCACGCGAAGGACATCCTCCGCGCGTTGCGCGCCGGCGGCACGCAACCGGTGTCGTCGGTGGCGCGCCCCGCCTTCTTCGTCCCCGGTACCCGCGAGGTGGAGGACGTTCTCGCGGACATGAAGCGCAAGAAAGTCCACCTGGCCGTGGTGCTCGACGAGTTCGGCGGCACCGCCGGCCTCGTGACGATGGAAGATCTGCTGGAGGAGATCGTCGGGCAGATCTACGACGAGTACGACCGCTCGGAGCCCACCCCCGCCGGAGCGGGATCGGTGATCGCGGGCGCGACGCCGGTCGGCGACGTGAATGAGAGCTACGGGCTGAGCCTCGATCCCGGGGACTACACGACCGTCGGCGGTCTGGTGTTCGGTGCCCTCGGAAGGCTTCCCAAGGTCGGGGATCAGGTCAGGCTGCCGGGGGTGACGTTCGAAGTGGTGACGATGGAAGGAAGACGGGTAGGTCAGCTCCGCGTGCAACCGGGGGCCCCGCCCCCACCCCCCCAGCCCCCCGCGAAAACCGCCGTTTAGCTCCGGCGCGCCATCCGCGCGGCGAGGTCGATCGCCGCGCGCATCGAGCCCGGATCCGCCTTGCCGGTCCCCGCGATGTCGAAGGCCGTGCCATGATCGGGAGAGGTGCGGACGAAGGGGAGTCCCAGCGTCACGTTCACCCCGGTCCCGAACCCGGCGACCTTCACGGCCGTCATGCCCACGTCGTGATAGGGCGCCAGCACGGCATCGAACTCCCCCTTGAGTGCCCGCACGAACACCGTGTCCGCCGGGAACGGGCCGAGGGCGCCCAATCGCTGGGCCGCGGGAGTCAGGATCCGCTGATCGTCGTCTCCGAACAAGCCGCCCTCGCCGGCGTGCGGGTTCAGGGCGCACAGCGCCAGTCTCGGCGCGGGAATTCCGAACCGGTCCTTGAGCGCTGCCAGCACCGTCTCCCCCACACGAACCACGCGATCGGTGGTGATCTGGCCCAGCGCTTCACGGAGCGGCAGGTGCGTGGTGACGAGCGCCACACGCAAGGCCCCGGTCACGAGCATCATCACCGTTTCGGTTCCGCCGGTGAGCGCGCCCAGGAATTCCGTCACGCCGGGATAGCGGTAGCCGGCCCGGTGGAGCGCGCCCTTGTGAACGGGAGCGGTGACGACCGCGTCCACTTCCCCGGCCCGGGCGAGCCAGACGGCCCGCTCGATGGACCGGGCCGCGAGGCGCCCGGCAGCCAGCTCCTTCTCCGGATCCCCCGAGTCCCCCATCCCGAATCCCCACTCCCCCACGCCGAGGCGCGACCGCGCGGGGATTTTTGCCAGGAGATCATCGGGACCGACGAGCACGATGTCGGCGGCCGGCGGGCCGGCCGCCAGGGCCTGCGCTACGACTTCGGGCCCGATACCTCTCGGGTCGCCGAGCGTGAGGGCAAGGCGGGGACGGGAAGAACTAGTTGCGGACGTCGACGTACGTGGCGTGACGAAGCTGATCGATGTAGTGCGCTTCGGCGAGATCCGACGCGACCCGGGTCTTGATCGTTTCCTTCACATCGTCGAAGGTGACGTCACCCTCCGCCTGGCGACCGGTCACGTCGATGACGGCGAACTTGGGACGCGGCGAGTTGGCGCCGACGACGATGACGGGCTTGATCCCCATCGTGGTGTCCTGCGTAACGGCCGTGGCGTATTCGGCGGCGATGGGCGTCTGGCCGGTGAGCGGCTCGTTCTCCACGAGTTTCTGCTCGTCCGGATCGGAGTACTTGGCGGCCAGCGAATCAAACGAGGCGCCATTCTTCCACAGGGTGTAGACGGAATCGGCCAGGCGGCGCGCCTTCTGAATCTGGGCCGCCGAGATGACGGGGACGATCAGAATATGTCGCGCCAGGACCTCGGCCGGCTGGAGCCGCTCCACCTGAATGACGTGGAACCCGAACTTCGTCTCCACCGGCGGTGAAATGTCGCCCGGTTTGAGCCTGAAGGCCGCGTCCTCGAACGGCTTTACCATGACCCCGCGACGGAACCAGCCGAGCTCCCCGCCCTGCACCGCCGAAGCGGAGTCCGCGGAGAACTTCTTCGCAAGGGTGGGGAAATCGGCGCCGGCGCGGAGGGCCTGATACAGTGAGTCGGCGAGATGCTGGGCCGCCGCCCGCGCGGCTGAGTCGGGCTGGGGCAGAATCACGATCTGACGATAGGAGACGTTCGCCGGCCGTTTCCCGACCTCGGTCTTGTGCAGGTCCCAGAAGGCGCGCATCTGCGCGTCGTTGGGCGGAATGGGACGCAGCTTGTCGTTCTGACGCAGGTTCTCGAGCAGACGCGATACCAGGATTTGCCGCCGCTGGTCCTCGGCGACCTTCCGCCGCCATTCCTCGACCGTGGTGAAGCCGGCGATGTGCAGCTGGCGCAGGAACTCGTTGGGATCGGGGATCTGCGCCTTCACGGACTTCACCTGGCTCTCGACCTGATCCTGCACTTCCTGATCGGTGACTTTGATGCTCGTGTCCCGCAGCGCCTGCTGGACCTCCAGCTCCTCGTTGATCATCTGCTGCAGGATACGCCCGCGCAGCGCGGCTCTCGCCGCGGAGTCGGTCGGGATCTGGCCCTGTTGGGCCGACACCAGGAGGCGCTCCTCCACTTCGGACGCCAGGATCGGATGATCACCCACCACCGCGATGATGCGGTCGAGTGGCACTTGCGCCGGCAGCGCCGCCGGGACGACCACGACGGCCACGACGGCCAGCGCGGCCGCCAGCAGGAACGCGGCGGTCAGCGGAGGTGAAGCGCGGCGACCCACCTAGTGCGCTCCCTGCGCCGGCGGTTTGACCGGAGTGGACTGGGGAGCGGGGGCCGGGCCGGGGGCCGGACGCAGGGGCGGCTGACCGCCGGTGCCGGGACCGGACGCGCCTCCGCCCGCCGCGACGCGGTTGGCCTGCGCCTGTTCCGTGGCTCGCTGGATGCCGGCGGAATTCAGGCTCCACGGAGCCGAGGCGCGCAGCAGGGTCGCAAGGAACGGCGGAACCCCGAGGAAGCCGCGGCGACGGCTAACCACATCCGAGAGGTATTGATTGACGTGCGCGGCCGCGATGGCGGCCCGGCCGTCCGGCGAGGCGCTCGAGTCGTGCAACAGCTGGGGCGAGACCTGGATCGCTTCTTCGAGATGGACGATCGTGGTGTCGTACGCGGCCTTGATCGACTGCCAGTCATCGCCGTTCAGCGCCACGTGCGCCGAGTCCGCCTGTTGCAGAAGAATGTCGCGGGTGGTGAGCGTCTCCAGCACGGTCGAAAGCTGCGCGTCGGTCGCACCGGGGACCGACGAAGCCAGCTGCGGGTCGAGGGCGTGAAGCCAGCGGACCAGATCCTTGATCCGGAACACGCCACCGTCGTAAGTCACGAGCTTGGTGGTGTTGTCTTCCGCGGCATCGGCATCCTGGAGAGCGGCGCGCGCGGAGGCCAGCGAGCTCTTGATGATGGTGAGGTGCCGCTGCGAGCGGAGACGCGCGTTGTAGAGGGAGTCGAAGGTCTCGTCGATTCCCTGCTGGACGTTCAGCGCGAATGAATCGCGGATTTCCGAGAGGGGAGGCCGGCGGATGATGTGGAAGCCGTACGGCGTCTGCACCACCCCGCTCATTTCGCCGGGCGCGAGCTTCCAGGCCGGCACTTCGAACGGCGGCGGGAGGGCTCCCTTGGGGAACACACCGAGGTAACCGCCATTGTTCTTGCTGCCGTTGTCCTCGGAATACTTCTTCGCCAGGGGACCGAAGTTCGCGCCGTGCGTCGCCTGCAGCTGCTGCCACACGCCGTCCAGTTTCCGCTTGGACTGCGCCATCGCGTCGGGGCTCGCACTCGCGGGAACCTGTATCTGGATCTGCTGGAACGCCCGCAGGGCGCCCGCATTGAACGCGGAGTCGACCTGGGCGCCGCTCAGATTCGTCCGCCCGGCGACCAGGCGCTCCCGGAAGTGGTTCCACTTGGCCTGCGACACCAGCGGCCACATCGCTTCGAGGATGAGGGACGAGTCGTCGATCGAACGGCTGCCCGCCAGGGAATTCCCGAAGAGCGTGTAGTCGACCCAGATGCGCGCCAGCCGCTGCAAGTTGTCGGTCTGGAGCGGCATGCCCTTCACCTGACTGGCCCAACCGGCCAACTGCTCGGCCGAGAGCGACTGGCCGGCCGCGGACGCGGCATCCTTGGCGTGCGCGGAGAACGCGTCACGCAGCGCGCCACAGGCGATGAGGGGAAGAACCAAGAGTACCGCACCAAAACGACGCATTCCGTCTCCTAGGGATGTGGGTCCTGCAGAACCGCGGTGAGGGCCCGGACCAGCCCGGGGCCAACGGCTTCGCCTCCGAGGCGTCGCAACCGCAACGACAGGGGCTGCGCCCGCCGCACGGTGGCTTCGAACTGCACCGCGTCGAGAGCCGTGTTGAGGCCCGCCAGGCGCGGATGGGCATCTCGCCGAAACGTAAGCCGCGCCTCGTCACCCGAAATCAGGACTGTTTCCAGCCCCAGCCGGGCACCGAGCGCGCGGAGCTCCGCGACCAGCAGCAACCGGTCGACTTCCTCAGGGCTTGGGCCGAACCGGTCGCGCAACTCGTCGCGGACGGCTGCAATCTCGCACGGTTGCTGGGCCCGCGCCAGCCGCCGGTACACGTCGAGCTTGACGGCGTCGTCCGCCACGTACGCGTCCGACAGATGCGCCGCGCGATCGAGGGTGACGTCCGGCGGCGCGAACGGCGCCGCGCTGCCGCTCCCGCCGCCTTTCAGGTCGAGGACCGCTTCGGACAACCAGCGGAGATAGGTGTCGAACCCCACGGCGTGCGCGTGCCCCGACTGATCCTTGCCGAGAAGGTTGCCGGCGCCCCGGATCTCGAGATCCCGGAGCGCGATGCGGTACCCCGAGCCCAGATCGGTGTGGTGTTCGAGCACGCGCAACCGCTCTTCGGCACGCGCGTCCATCAGGTCGGGTACGAGCAGGTAGCAGTACGCTCGGCGATGGCTCCGGCCCACGCGCCCACGCAGCTGGTACAGCTGCGCGAGGCCGAATTGATCGGCCCGGTCCACGATCATCGTGTTGGCGTTCGCTACGTCCAATCCCGACTCCACGATCATGGTCGACACCAGCACGTCCACTTCCCCGGTCGCGAACTTCGCCATCGCCGCTTCGAGCTCCCGCTCGGGCATCTGCCCGTGCGCCACAGCCAGCCGGGCCCGCGGCGCGAGCCGCGCGATGCGGGCGCCGATGGTGGCGATGGTCTCCACCCGGTTGTGCACCACGTACACCTGGCCACCCCGGTCCAGCTCCCGCGCGATCGCTTCCTCGAGCAGAGCGTCATCCCAGGGCTCGAGGAACGTGAGCACCGGTGACCGGTCCTTGGGGGGCGTCTCGAGCAGCGTGAGGTCCCGCAGACCCGCCAGCGAGAGATGCAGCGTCCGGGGGATCGGCGTCGCGGTGAGCGTCAGGACGTCCACCGCCAGCTTCAACGCCTTCAGCCGTTCCTTGTGTCGTACCCCAAAGCGGTGCTCTTCGTCCACGACCAGGAGCCCCAGGTCGCGGAAGAGCACGTCCTTGGACAGGAGCCGGTGCGTGCCGATGACGACGTCGACTTCGCCCGCGGCGGTCTTCACGAGCGCGGCGGCCGTTTCCGGCGCGCTGCGGAACCGGGAAAGCACTTCGATCCGGACGGGATAGTCGGCGAGCCGTTCGCGGAACGTGCGTCCGTGCTGCTCCGCGAGAATCGTGGTCGGGACCAGTACGGCGACTTGCTTCCCGGCCTGCACCGCCTTGAAGGCGGCGCGGAGCGCCACCTCGGTTTTCCCGTACCCTACGTCCCCCACCAGGAGGCGATCCATGGGCCGGGCTCGTTCGAGATCCCGCTTGACCTCCTCGGTCGCCTTCCGCTGGTCAGGCGTATCCTCATAAAGGAAGGCGGACTCGAGCTCGCGCTGCCAGGGCGTGTCGGGCGGGAAGGCATAGCCGTGGGCGAGCTGCCGCCGGGCATAGAGATCCAGGAGCTCCGAAGCCATGGCCATGATCGCCGCGCGCGTCTTGTCGCGCTGCCGCTGCCAGGTGGTGGCGCCCAGACGGTGCAGGCGCGGCGGCGGGGCGTCCGGATCTCCACTGGTGCGGTAGGGCTCGAGCAGGTCGATCCGGTACAGCGGGACGTTGAGCCGGTCCCCGCCCTCGTATTCGACCGTCGCGACATCCAGCGTCGCCTCGCCGACCTGGATGGTCTCGAGACCGCGGAAAATGCCGATGCCATGATCCAGGTGCACGACGTATTCACCGGCGGTGAACGCGCCGGGTCCTAGCGCGTTCACCGCGGCCCGATACCGCCGCGCCCGCCGCAACCGGCGCGCGCGGCGGAAGATCTCGTGATCGGTGAGCACCCGGAACGCGGGGAACGCGAAGCCGCCGTCAAGCGCGCCCACGGCCAGCGTCGCGTTCCCGGAATCGAGAAGCTCCTCCAGACGCTCCAGCTGGCCCTCGTTGTCGCACAGGATGACGGTTCGCCCCGTGCCGGCGATCAGCTTGCGGAGATACTTGAGATCGCGGTCGATCAGCTCGGGTGAGGAGATCGGAAACCGAACCGTCGCGTCGGGCGCCTCCGGCGCGAGACGGGCGAACCCGCCGAGCAGGGACTCCCAGCGGTCGGGCGAGAGGAAGAGCACCTCACGAGGCGGGGGCTCTTCACCGAGGCGGCGCGACACCTCGAGGTGGTGCGCCGCCTCGGTCCACGTCCGGTCGACTTCCTGACGCAGGGGCGACTCACGGTCGACCACCAGGAGTGCGTCGGAGGGGAGCAGCTCGAGCAGTGACGAGTGAACGGAATCCTGCGCGCCGGTCCGTGCCTGTTCCTTGAGCGGCAGGATGGTGATCCGTTCGACCGCGTCTCCTGAACGCTGAGTGTCGAGATCGAATGCCCGCAACGTCGCGACGTCGTCGCCCCACCACTCGACGCGGCCCGGCGCCGCCATGCCGAACCCGTACACGTCGAGAATCCCGCCCCGCACGCTGAACTGCCCGACCTCCGTTACGGTCGGCACCTTCGTGTACCCCATCCCCACCAGGCGTTCGGCCACGTCCCCGAGCGTCGGGCCACGCCCTGCGGACAAGGTCAGGCGCGCATCCGCGAGCGCTCCGGGCACGCCCGTCCGCTCCACGGTGGCGCGGGCGGTGGTGATGAGGATCCTGATCCGCCCTTCGAGCAGTGCGGCGACCGTCTCGATGCGCTCACCGGCGATTTCGACGTGCTGCTCTTCCCCGCCGAGGGATTCGCGCTGCGGATAGAGCGCGACGGACCCGGGAGCCAGCGTCTCGAGATCCGCCAGCCAGCGCTCCGCGTCGGCGGGTGTCGGCGCCACGACGGTGAGCACGCGCTGGGGGAAACGCCGCGCGAGTGCCGCCACCAGCACGGCCGCCGAAGATCCGGGCAGGCCACCGATGCCCGCGCGCTGACCCGCGCGCGGAAGCGCCGCCGCCAACGCGTCGAATGCGGGCAGCTCGCCCATTCGGTCCAACAGGAAGTCCAGGGGCATCAGCGCGTGGTCATGGCGACGATCCACTCTCCCGCCACCAGCAGCAACGCCAGCATCAAGAGCAAGCCGCCGGCATCCCCTCTCGCGCTCCCGGTGAAGGCCGCCGCGCCGAATGACGACGACGAAAACGACTCGGCACCCAAGGCCCTCGAGAACACGGATGCCGTCGCGGGGGTCAGGTCCGACTCCCTCGAATCCGGCCCGAGCACCAGCGCTCCGACGGTGTCCTTGCCGTTGGTCCGGAACTGTATGCCCGGAGCCCCGGTGGTGTCGCTGACCGGGGCCTCTCCCTGTGCCAGGACGTTGACGAGTGCGTCCATGAAGGGCACGAACGACGGCGTGGCAGGCAAGGTCGTCCACGCGGTGTCCAGTGCGCTCCCGATGAGCAGGGTCGATCCCTCCCGCACCAGCCACGGTGAACCATTCACCGTCGCCAGCACGGTGACGGGGTCCCCCCCGGTCAGCTCGAGCCGCCTGCCGACCGGCACCCCTCCGAGTCCGTTGAGCGCCGAGCCACGAACCGAGACGCGGCCCGGCGTCGCGGGCACGCCGAAGCGCCAGCGTCCGCCGCGAAGTCCGAGCGCGCGGTTGACGGCCCCCACGGATGCGGGATCGCCGGTCGCCGGGACGACCGCGAATCGCCCCGTCGGGAGCGTCGCGATCACGACGTCGTTTCCTCGGGCGATGCGGTCCGCATTGAGCAGCACGTCGAGCGCGGCGGCGACGAAGGGGCCCGCGGTCGGCGCCGCGCTCACCCGCGCGGGGGGGTGCACGCGCTGGACGAACAGGCGGCGGTCGTCGCTCCGCAGCTCGTCGGCCTCCAGATCCACGGATCCCGTCCACCACCCGACCGGTGCGGCCGGCAAGGCGATCGCGAGGGTGTCGCCCGGCTTGGCGAGCCCGCGCGAAATCACGCGGTCGCGATAGGTCACGGTCAGCGTTCCCGATTTTCCGCCCGGCGTTCCCACTATGGGAATCAGCAGCCTCGTGTCCACCAGGCGCAGATCCCCCACGCCGCGGTTCGGCGCCAGGCCGCCCTTCGGCTCGAGGGCGATGACGTGCACGGATCCGGCGACGACCGGAGGGCCGCTCAACGCGCTCGCCTGTCCATCGGAGATCACATAGACGTCCCGGCCGGGAAGCGTCGCGCCGGCAGCCACCGCCACCGCCCGACGTACCGCGTCCGAGAGGTCCATCCGGCCCGCCTCGGGCCGGGCGTCATCGATCGCGGCGTCCAGCTCCGCGGGCGTGCCGCGCCGGACCACTCCGTCGGCCAGCACCAGCCACAACCGGTCACCGGAGCCCGCGCGCGAGGTCACCACGTGTGCCGCCGCCGCGAGTCCGTCGAGCACCCGGCGGCCATCCACCACCACGCCGGAGGACAGGGAGTTGTCGAGGACGATGACGGCCGCCGTGGGTTCGTGCCCCGTGGCCCGTCCCCACCCGCGCACCTGCGGACGCGCCGCGGCCATGACGATCGAAACGATGAGCAGGGTCCGCAGGAGGAGCAGGAGCAGGTGGCGCAGGCGCAGCCGCTTGGCCGTACGCCGCTCGGCGTCCGCGAGATAGCGAACGGCCGGGAAGTCGAGAACCGGGGGCGTGCGGCGCTGCCGGAGATGCAGGAGCGCCGGGATCGCCGCCGCGGCGAGCCCGAAGAGGGCCAGAGGATGAAGGAAGATCACGCGAGCCGGCGGAGCGCGACGCCGAACGGCTGATCGGTCGTGACGTGGTGGTAGGCGATCTCGTGCCGGCGACAGGCGGACCGCCAGGCCGCGATTTCCCGGCGGACCGTCTCGCGGTACGTGCGAGCCAGCTCCCGGGGGCGGACGACCACCGAACCCCTGGACTCGAGATCCTGGTACCGGACTTCCGGTGGACCCGTGAGATCGACCTCCGCCGGATCCATCACGTGCATCACGGTGACCTGGTGACCACGGTGCCTGAGGTACCGGAGTGCGGTCAACGCGAGATCACGATCGAAGAGGAGGTCGGAAATCAGGACCACCATCCCGCGGCGCGCGAGCCGCGCGGTCACCTGGCGCAGGGCTTCTTCGGCGGCCGTCCCCTGACCGTCGGGGGTCTCGATGAGCCCGCGCACGATCCGATGCCATTGCCCGCTCTTCACACGCGGTGGAAGGGCCTGTCGAATCTGGTCGTCGAAGGTGATCAAGCCGGTCGCATCGCGTTGCCGGAGCAACAGGAGGGAGAGCGCGGCGGCCAGCCGGTCCGCATACGCGCGTTTGGTCACGCGGTCCGGCGATCCCGTCCACGCCATGGACCGGCTGACGTCCACCAGAATCATCGCGCGGAGATTGGTTTCCTCTTCAAACTGCTTGACGTAGGGCCGGTCGGTCCGGCCCAGGATGCGCCAATCCAGATACCGGAGTTCATCCCCCGGCTGGTAAGCCCGATGCTCCGTGAACTCGACGGAGAACCCGCGAAAGGGAGAGCGATGGAGGCCTGCGAGGAACCCTTCAACCACGCCGGCAGCCGTGATCTCGAGGCCTCCCAGCTGGGCGACCTCACGGGGATCGAGCAAATCGAGGCGGGATCCGGTGGCCATTCGGGGCGGAAGCTAACGGACGCCCGAGCGTCCGGGCCAGGAGACACCCGGACCCATATCGGTTTTCCCCCAAGTCCGTAACTCATTATTCAACATTGGTTTCCACGTACCTGACGCGAACCTGTCGGCTGGCATGTTCTCTGCACCCAAGGGGCTCTCGGGAGACTCATGTTCATTCACCACGTCCTCATCACCGCTCTGGCGCTCGGTCCGAGCCTGACGCATCCGGCATCCCACAGGGGACCCGGGCGCGACGGGAAGGGCCGCGTCCAGGTGTGGACCGAGAACGGGAACGACCCGTACCGGGCCGGTGACCAGGCGCGCGTGTTCATCCGCGGCGAAGAGGACGCGTACATCACCGTGTTCCGGGTGGACACCGACGGCCGGATCCAGGTGCTCTTCCCGCGCGCGCCGTGGATGGACAACTACGTCCGGAGTGATCGTGAGTACGAGATCGAGCAGACCCGGAATTCGAGTGCGTTCGCGGTCGATGACGACCCCGGAGTCGGCTACGTGTTTGCGGTCTCGTCCCCCGATCCCTTCACCTTCAAGCCGCTCACCGACGGGGACCACTGGGATTACCGCGCCATGGATGGCGGCCGGATCCAGGGCGATCCGTACGTCGCGCTGACCGATCTGGCCGGACGCATTCTCCCGTCCAACGACGAAGACTGGGACTACGACATCTCCCCGTACTACGTCGAGCGTCACTACGACTACCCTCGCTTCCTTTGTTACGACTGTCACGCGTTCGCGAGCTTTGGCGCGTGGGATCCGTACGCCGCCACGTGCCCGCGTTTCCGGATCGTGGCCTACGACGACCCCGTGTACTACCCGTATCACTACTATCAGGGCCGCGCCGTGGTCGTAGCGCGCCCATTGCGGCCCGAGCCGCGCTTCGTCTTCAAGGACCGGGACGGCGCCCCCGACGAGCAGTTTGTCACGGTAACGCGGGACCGATCGAGAGAAGAGGCGAGAAATCGGGGAGCATCAGGACAGGATTTCGGCGGGCCCGGGCGCCTGCCGGCACCCAGCCGGGCGGGTCGGGAGGACGAGCCTCAGCAGCCCGACGCCCAGCATCCCGACCATCGGCAGCCCGATCAGCGCAGGCGGCCGCCGGAGCAACGGCCGGCACCGCCCCGGCAGGAGCCGGCGCAGCCTCCCCCGCCGCGTCAGCAGCCCAGGCCGAACGCCGAACCGCGCCGGGAACCGCCTCCACACCCGGCGCCGGCGGCGAAGTCACCACCGCCGAAGGAGCAGCCACCGAAGAGTCAGCCGGAACTGCGCCGCCGGAAACCGAACTAACGCACGCCCGCCAGCAGCTCCGCATTGGTCGGCGCGCGCTTCATCAGAGCAAGCAGTTGCTGCATCCCCTGCTCCGGCGGCAGGTTTACCAGACCCCGCCGGAGCTTCTGCTTCGCCTCGACGGTGGCCGCATCACCGAGCAGTTCCTCACGACGCGTGCCTGACGCCGCGACATCGACGGCCGGGTAGATCCGGCGGTCGGCGAGCTCCCGGGAAAGTCTGAGCTCCGCGTTGCCGGTCCCTTTGAACTCCTCGAAGATCACGTCGTCCATCCTGCTGTCCGTCTCGACCAGCGCGGTGGCAATCACCGTAAGGGACCCGCCCTGGGGGACGGCCCGCGCGGCACCGAATAGCGCCTTGGGCTTGGCCAGAGCGTTGGCATCGAGTCCGCCCGACATGGTTCGTCCACTCCCGCGCCCCCCGGCCGTGTTGTGAGAGCGGGCCAGCCGCGTGAGCGAATCCAGCACGATGACCACGTCCCGGCCGAGCTCCACCTGGCGGCGGGCATGCTCAAACACCATGTCGGCAACGGCCACGTGACGTTCGTGAGGAAGGTCGAAACTCGAAGCGACCACTTCGCCCCGCCCCCAGTCGACCATCTCGCTCACCTCTTCGGGCCGCTCATCGACCAGGAGGATCATCAGCGTCGCTCCGGGATAGTTGATGGCTACCGCCTCGGCCACGGCCTGGAGGGTGACGGTCTTTCCGGCCTTCGGGGGGGAGACGATCAGCGCGCGTTGACCCAAGCCCAGAGGGCAGACGAGATCGACGACCCGCTGGATCGCGGCGGTTCTGGGGCTCGACGCCTTGTCGGTTTCGAGGCGCAGCGGCCGCTCGGGATGCACGGCGCCGAGCTGGGCGAATTCGGGTCGGTCGGCCAACCCCGCGGGAGGGGTGCCGTTGACGCTGGTGACGCGACCGCCCTCGAGCACCACGAGATCACCCCGGCGAAGTCCCGGCAGGCGCACGGGCGGATCGCCGTTCGCGGGCAGGTATCCGTTGGCCGCGAGCCGCAGGGCACCGCCCTTGGGGGTGGGGTCGTACCAGCCGGTGATTGATGGCAGGGTGAAATTCCTCATGAAGACGTCAGACGTCAGACATCAGACGTCAGCAGAAACGTTACCTTGGCGACGACGGTGGACAATCCCTGGTAGGACTGATGTCTGACGTCTGATGTCTGATGTCTCTTATATTCCCCGCCAATGCGTCAGTCCCTGATCCGCAACTTCTGCATCGTCGCCCACATCGACCACGGCAAGTCGACCCTGGCCGACCGGCTCATCGAGCGCACGGGCACGCTGGACAAGCGGCTCATGCGGGCGCAGGTGCTGGACACGATGGACCTGGAGCGCGAACGCGGCATCACCATCAAGCTCAACGCCGTCCGCATGAACTACCACGCCCAGGACGGCGAGATCTACGAGCTCAACCTCATCGACACTCCCGGACACGTCGACTTCACCTATGAGGTGTCCCGTTCCCTGGCCGCCTGCGAGGGCGCGATCCTCGTGGTCGACGCGTCCCAGGGCGTGCAGGCCCAGACCCTTTCGAACCTGTTCCTCGCGCTCGACGCGGGGCTCGAGATCATCCCCGTCCTCAACAAGATCGACCTCCCCGGTGCCGAGCCGGACCGGCGAGCCGCGGAACTCCACGACCTGATCGGATCCCGCCCTGAGGAGATCCTCAAGATCTCGGCGAAGGAGGGCACGGGGGTTCCGGAGCTGCTCGAAGCCGTCGTCAAGCGCATCCCGGCTCCGAAAGGCGATCCGGCGGCTCCCCTTCGCGCGCTGATTTTCGATTCGTACTACGACCGTTTCCGTGGGGCGATTCCCAGCATTCGCGTGGTCGATGGCGTGGTGAAGGCGGGGATGCAGATCGTCTTCGGCGCGCACAAGGCCGATCACTATCAGGTGGACGAGGTCGGCAATCTCCAGCTCGGCCACAAGCCCGTGGAACAGCTGGCGGCCGGCGAAGTCGGCTACATGGTCGCGAACGTGCGGGGGGTGCAGGAAACGCGGCCGGGGGATACCATCCTCGACGTCGATCATTCCGACGTTCCTCTGCTTCCCGGGTACCGGGATATCCAGTCGATGGTGTTCGCGGGACTCTATCCGACGAACGCCGAGCAGTACGAGGACCTTCGGGACGCCCTGGAGAAGCTCCAGCTCAACGACGCTTCCCTCCATTATGAGCCCGAGTCTTCGGTCGCCCTCGGGTTCGGATTCCGCTGCGGATTCCTGGGTCTCCTTCATATGGAGATCGTCCGGGAGCGGCTGGAGCGGGAATTCAACCTCGACCTTATCTC
This sequence comes from Gemmatimonadales bacterium, assembly GCA_035553475.1. Lineage (GTDB taxonomy): Bacteria > Gemmatimonadota > Gemmatimonadetes > Gemmatimonadales > GWC2-71-9 > 40CM-2-70-7. The sequence continues at coordinate 11,309 of DATNDQ010000033.1, read as the reverse complement.
GACGGTCCCGAACGTGGAGTACCACGTCTACAAGACCGACGGCGTGAAGGAGCTCGTCGAAAATCCGTCGCTCATGCCCCACGGATCGACGGTAGACCGCATCGAGGAGCCGTACGTCAAAGCCCGCGTCCTCGCCCCCTCCGACTACATCGGCGCCATGATGAAGCTCGGCCAGGAGCGCCGCGGCGTGTACCTCGGGATGCACTACGTGGATCCGACGCGGGTGGAGTTCAGCTGGGAGTTTCCGCTCGCCGAAATCATTCTCGACTTCTACGACAAGCTGAAGACGATCTCGCGCGGGTATGCGTCCCTCGACTATGAATTCCTGGCCTACCGCCGCTCCGAGCTTGTGAAGCTCGACATGCTCCTGAACGGAGACGCGGTCGACGCGTTCTCCGTGATCATTCACCAGGACAAGGCCTACGAGTGGGGCCGGAAGATCGCGGAAAAGCTGAAGGAGCTGATCCCCCGGCAGCTGTTCGAGGTCGTGATTCAGGCCGCGATCGGCACGAAGGTGATCGCCCGGGAGTCGATCCGCCCCCTGCGGAAGAACGTGACCGCCAAGTGCTACGGCGGCGACGTCACGCGGAAGCGGAAGCTCCTCGAGAAACAAAAGGAAGGAAAGAAGCGGATGAAACAGGTCGGCACGGTGGAGATTCCACAGGAAGCCTTCCTGGCGGTGCTGCAGGTTGACTAGCGCCGTCGTGGTGCAGACGGCGTTTCTGGGAGACGTGGTGCTGACGACGCCCCTGCTCCGGACGCTCGCCGTCCGGCACGGGCCGGTGGACGTCGTCACCACGCCCGCGGCCGCCCCCCTCCTCGACACGCATCCCGCGGTCCGGCAGGTAATCCGGTACGACAAGCGCGGGGCCGACCGCGGGTGGGGCGGTCTCGCCGCCCTCGCGCGCCGCCTCAGGGAAGCGCACTATGAAGTGGCCTATGTGCCCCACCGCTCCCTCCGCAGCGCGCTCCTGGCGCTGTGGGCCCGCGTGCCACGGCGGGTGGGCTTCCGGGACGGCTGGCGCTCGCTGTATACGGAGAGCAAGACGCGTCCGGCGGGCGGACACGAGGTGGACCGTCTGCTGGCGTTGGCGGGTGACGCCCGGGCGATCCGTACGCCGAGCATCGGGCTGACACCGGCGGACCATGGGGCGGCCGCCGCCTTCGTGGAGGCCGAAGAGCTGGGAAGTGACGTCGTGGCCCTTGCTCCCGGATCCATTTGGGGCACGAAGCGCTGGCCGCACTTCGCGGCGCTGGCGGGTCGCCTTGCCGAAAGCCACGCCATCGCCGTCGTGGGAGGTCCCGGAGACGACGAGCTCGCGGCCGCGATCGTGGATCACGTGCGGTCGGCTGGGGGACGGGCGGCGAGCGGATGCGGCAAGCTCACGTTGCGGGAGTCGGCGGCGCTCCTGGCCCGGTGCCGTTTGCTGGTGACCAATGACAGCGCGCCCCTGCATTTCGCGCAGGCCGTTGGGACGCCGACCGTCGCCGTCTTCGGTCCCACACTGCCTGCCTTCGGGTTCGGTCCGTTGAATCCGGGGGACCGGGTAGCCGAGGTGACGGACCTGACGTGCCGTCCCTGCTCCAAGCACGGACCGGCCGCGTGTCCGCTGGGCCATCATCGTTGCATGCGGGATCTCCCCGTCGAACGGGTGATCGCCGCAATCGAGGAGACTGGTGCGCTACGTCGTCGGGATTGATATCGGCGGGACCAACCTGGTCGTCGGCACGATTGCCGAGGACGGGTCGGAGCTGCTCGGTGAAGTGACGGAGCCGACGCACTCCGAAGAAGGCGCCGACGCCGTCATCGCTCGCATCGGCCGCCTGGTCCAGCAGTCGACGGCCGCCGCCAAAGGCAAGGAGATCGTGGGCGTCGGCATCGGTTCTCCCGGTCCCCTCGACACCCACCGCGGCATCGTCCTGTTCACCCCCAACCTCGGTTGGACGAACTTCCCGCTCCGGGACCGGGTCACCAAGGTCACCGGTCTGCCCGCGGAGCTGGACAACGACGCCAATTGCGCCATCTACGGCGAGTGGTGGCGGGGAGCCGCGCGGGGCGCGAAGGCGGTGGTGGGACTCACGATCGGGACCGGCATCGGCGGCGGGATCGTGCTCGACGGCAAGATCTATCACGGCGTGTCCGATGTGGCGGGTGAGATCGGCCACACGACCATCGACGCGAACGGCCGTCGCTGCAAGTGCGGGAACTACGGCTGCCTCGAGGCCTACGCGTCGGGCCCCGCGATCGCCGCCCGGGCCGCCGAAGGGATCGAATCCGGCATCGACACGACGCTCGGCAAGTACGTGAACGGCGATCTGTCCCGGCTGACGGCGCAGACCGTATACCAGGCGGCGCACGACGGCGACCAGTACGCGCTCGACGTCGTGAACGACACCGCCAAACTCCTGGGCGCCGGCGTCGCCAACATCATCAACATCTTCAACCCGGACGTGGTCGTGATCTGCGGCGGGGTAACCCTCGCCGGCGACCGCCTCTTCGAGCCCCTCCGGCGCGAGGTGCACCGGCGCGCGTTCAAGGATGCCGTGAAGGCCTGCCGGATCGTTCCCGGGGAGCTCCCGGGCACCGCCGGCGTGTTCGGTGCAGCGGCCGCCTTCATCGAGAAACACCGGAGCGGTCAGGCGTGAAGCGCATCGGCGTCGTAGGCGCGTTGGTGTGGGATACGATCTACGGCCGCGACCCCGCGCAACCCGCGGTCGAGGAATGGGGGGGCATCGCGTATGCCCTGGCGGGCCTGGACGCGGCGCTCGACGACGGCTGGGAGATCGTGCCCCTGATCAAGGTAGGACGCGACCTCGCCGAGCCCGCCGCGCGCTTCCTGCGAAGCCTGCATCACATCGCCCCCGGGGCCCGCTTCGTGCTGGTTCCGGAAGCCAACAACCGCGTGACGCTCCGGTACGAGACGAAGGAGCGCCGCTGTGAGCTGATGTCGGGCGGGGTGCCGGGATGGACGTGGGGTGAGCTGGGGCCGATGGTCGGCGATCTGGATGCCCTCTACGTCAACTTCATCTCCGGGTTCGAGATGAGCCTGGAAACCGCGCGAATGCTGCGCCGGGGATTCTCGAAGTTCATCTACGCCGACCTCCACAGCCTGTTTCTGGCCAAGGACGCGAACGGCCTCCGGACGTTGCAGCCCCTCGTCGATGGACCCGGCTGGTTCGGGTGCTTCGACGCCGTTCAACTCAATGAGGAAGAGATGGGCCAGCTCGGTCCCGATCCCCTGGCGGTCGCGGCGGGCGCACTCGCGGCCGGCACCGGTGTCCTGTGCGTGACGCTTGGCCGTCGTGGCGCTGCCTACTTCACCGGCTCGCCGGTGCGGACGGCGCGGGTCTCGAGCGGAGAAACGGGCGCGGCGCCATTCGAAGACGGCGACCCCACCGGGTGCGGTGACGTTTTCGGTGCGACGGCGGCCGCGGCACTCGTCCAAGGGGCCGAGGTCGAGGCGGCGTTGCAGCTCGCCGCGCGCCGGGCCGCGCGCAACGTGTCGTTCCGCGGGGCCACCGGGCTGCGCGATCACCTGCTTGGAAGGCTGGCGGGCGTATGACGCGTCTGGTGGATGTTCCCCAGCAGTTCGACGACCGCTCCTTTGAACAGTTCGCGTCGTCGTTCGCGCAGGGTGCGGCGGGCGGTGAGCGCTTGTTGTTCGACGCGCATGCCACCGAGTGGGCTTCGCCCTACGGTTTCGTCGCGCTGCTCGTGGCGGGGCAGGCCGTGCAAGGCGCGGGGCGCGAGCGCCCCCTCCTGACCATACCCGCCAATCCCCGGGTATTGAGTTACTGGACCCGCGCCGGGTTCTTTCAGCAGGCCCAGGCGCTGTTCGAGATTCACGGCAAGGTGCCGAAACTGAAGACGTCGGAGGAGAGTGACCTGCTGCTTCCGGTCACCGCCGTGCGCGCCGCCGAAGACGTGCACCAGGTCGTCAGCCACATTCAGCAACGGGCCACCGCCATCCTCACGTCGCAGTTGGGCATCGATCCCAAGGCGACCGTGGGATTTGCTATGGCGCTTTCGGAGGCGTGCCAGAATATTGTAGAACACGCGGGCACCGGCGGTTGGGTGGCGGTGCAGCGCTATGAATGGAAGCGGCGACTGTCCAAGAAGGTGGTGGTCATCGCCGTGGGAGACTCCGGCGTCGGATTCCGCCACACGCTGGAACCGACGCAATCCAAGCGATTCGGAGACCGGTGGGGCGATGGCGCGGCGTTGGAAGCGGCGCTGATCCAGGGCACCAGCCGGTTTCGTGACCCCGGCCGCGGTCAGGGCCTGAAGGGGATCCGGAACTACCTGAGTCGCTGGGACGGCAAGATCGCCATCCGGAGCGGCACCGCCCGCATCGCCATCGCGCCCTCGTGGGACGACGACGCGCCGCTCACCGAAGGCCTGAGCGCGTTTCCGGGCTCGCAAGTGCTGTTGATCATTCCTGAGCAGGGGACCGGCACATCGTGATTGCTCCGATCGACGTACACGCCGTGTTGCAGGAGTCCGTGCCCGGCCCCTACGCCGACCTGGTCACCCGCCCCACCGGACGGGCCGTGCGCGAGCGGATCGAGCGCGCCATCGCCGACGCCCCCGTGGCGTCCATGGACTTCACGGGTGTCCGCTGCATCGACTACTCCTGCGCCGACGAGATCGTCGCCAAGCTCCTCCGGACCGTGCAGATCCTCCTGCTCCAGGGCATCACCGAAGCCCACCGGCTCGCCATCGAGCCCGTGCTGCAGGGGCACGGACTGGCGGTGGTGATCCAGACCGGGACGTTGCTCGAAGTGCTGGGGCCCCCCGAGGCCGCCGAGATGATCTGCGAGCGGCTCCTCGAGAGCCGGCTGGCGGAGCGCACCGCTGGAGGCACCCTCGCGCTGACGGCCGCGTGAGCCGCCGCCGGCTGGGTCTTTCGACCTCCGCGATCCACGGCTCTCCTGAGCCGCGCCCCGACTGGTCGCCGGTGACCACCCCGATCTATCAGAGCAGCACCTTCACCAATCCGATCGGCTCGACCCAGGAAGTCCTGTACACCCGGTACGGCAACAACCCGAACCAGATCGCCATCGCCAAGCGGCTCGCGCTGCTCGAAGGCGCCGAGGCGGCGATTTTCGTCGGCTCCGGAATGGGAGCCGCCGCCCTCGCCCACCTGGCCATTCTCCGCCCCGGTGATCACCTGCTCTCCTCCGAGTGGATCTACGGCGGTGTGTACCGGCTCTTCACCCAGGAGTTCGGACGGCTCGGGATCGAAGTCTCCTTCGTCAACCCGGTCGAGTCCCGCTCCTGGAAGCGTGCCCTGAAGAAGAACACCCGGGCCGTCTTCGTGGAAACGCCGACCAATCCGGTCATGCGCGTCCTGGACATCGATTCGATCGGCACGCTCTGCAAAGCCGAGGGGCTCGCGCTCCTGGTCGACTCGACCTTCGCCTCCCCCTACAATTTCCGCCCGCTCGAGCATGGCGCCGACGTGGTGATTCATAGCGCCACGAAGTACCTGAACGGACACTCGGATGTGATCGCGGGCGCCATCGCCGGTACCGAGGCGGTAGTCGAGGAAGTGCGGAAGCTGATGTGGGTCTATGGGCAGGCGCTCGACCCCATGGCAGCCTGGCTCATCGAGCGCGGTCTCAAGACCCTCTCGGTCCGGATGGAGCGGCACAACAGGAATGGACAGCAAGTCGCCGAGTGGTGCGCCAAGCACAAGGCGATCGCGGCGGTCCACTATCCCGGCCTCCCGTCACATCCCGACCACCAGTCGGCCAAGGCCACAATGCAGGGGTTCGGCGGGATGCTGGGGATCGAGCTCAAGGGAGGCGTGCGCGCCGCGGAGCGCTTCCTGCGCGGCCTCACCATCGCCACGCACGCGCCGTCCCTGGGTGGCGTCGAGACGCTGGTCTCGGAGCCGCGGCTCACCTCGCACGCGTCGCTCACCGCGGAGGAACGCGCCAAGGCCGGCATTCCGGACGGCTTCCTGCGCTTCTCCCTCGGCCTGGAGGACGCGGACGATCTGATCAGCGACTTCGCTCAGTCACTGGCGCAACTGTAGTGATCAAGTTCACGAACGTCTTCAAGGCCTACCCCAAGGGCGGGCTCGCGCTCAAGGACGCGACGTTCCACGTCGCCAAGGGCGAGTTCGCGTTCCTCACCGGTCACTCCGGTGCCGGCAAATCCACCATCCTCAAGCTGATCTACGCGGAGGAGCGCGCCACCGAGGGCGAAGTCCGCGTGTCGGGCTTCAACCTCGCCGACCTCCCTCCCCGGCAGGTTCCCTACCTGCGGCGCCGCCTGGGAATCGTGTTCCAGGATTTCCGGCTCCTCGAAGACCGCACGGCGGAAGAGAACGTCGGGTTCGCTCTGCAAGTCACCGGCGCGAGACGGGCGGGCATCGAGGCCCGGGTGATGCGCGTGCTCACGCAGGTGGGCCTCGCGGCCAAGGCCACGGCGTATCCGAGAGAGCTCTCGGGCGGCGAGCAACAGCGCGTCGCGATCGCGCGGGCCCTCGTGAATGAGCCAACGGTCCTGCTGGCGGACGAACCCACCGGGAACCTCGACGAGCGCGCCACCCGCGGCGTGTTTCAGTTGTTGCGCGACATCAACGCGTCGGGGACGGCCGTCGTGATGGCGACGCACGACCTGGATCTGGTGCGGCAGGCGCCGTATCGGGTGATCGAGCTCCAGGACGGCGCCCTGGTGTACGACTCAGCCGTGGATGAACCCCGCGGCGAGCAGTCGGGAGGGACGCCATGAACTTCGTGATGCGGGAAGCGATGCTCACGTTCCGCCGGGCACCGTTGCTCTCGGCCCTGTCGGTCACGACCATCGCGTTTTCGCTCTTCGTCGTGGGCCTCTTCGCGCTCGTCGCGGTGAACGTGCAACGGGCGCTGAGCCAGGTGGCTGAACGCGCCGAGGTGGTGGCGTACCTCCTGCCGGGCACGCCGATCGAGACCATTACCCACGCGCTCAAGGATATCGAGGCGTTCCCCGAGGTGACGAGCGCTTCGTACGTGTCCGAGGATTCCGCGCTGGCGCGGGCCCGCCGCGAGCTGGTCGAGCTCCAGGGCCCCCTGCGGGAGCTCGAGCGGAACCCGCTCCCTGCGTCCATCGAGGTGACCCTCAAGCCCGCCGATCGTGACGCCGACCATGTGGGTGCCGTCGCGGACCGGATCCGGGACTTTGCCTTCGTCGACGACGTCCGTTACGGGCGCGATTGGATCGAGAAGCTCGACAAGCTGCGGTCGGTGCTGGCCGCGGTAGGCCTGGCGGTCGGGATCGCGTTCGCGGCCGTGGCCGTGATCATCATCGGCGCAACGATCCGGATGACCGTCCTCCAGCGGGGCCGGGAGATCTCCATCATGCGCCTCGTCGGCGCGACGGACTGGTTCGTCCGCTTCCCCTTCCTCCTTCAGGGGCTCATCAAGGGAGCCGCCGGCGGCCTCCTGGCCGTGGGCCTGTCTTACGCGGCCTACCTGCTGAGCAACCGGTGGCTGATGATGCGGACGGAGTTCTTCAATGCCGAGCAGGCCGCGGCGATCGTGGCGGGCGGGATGGTGATCGGGCTCTTCGGCAGCTGGATATCGGTGGGAAGGCAGTTACGGAAAGTCTGAACAACGAAAGACGTCAAGGAAAGGCGTCGAGGAGAGGCGTCGAGGAGAAACGTCAGTACGCCTTTCCTCGACGAATTCCCTCGACGTTTTTCCTCGACGTCTTTTTGGCCCTGGTCATCGTCACCCCCCTCTGCGGCCAGAAGCCCGGGTCTTTCGACCAGCAAATGCGCGACAACCAGCGCCGGCTCGAGGACATCCGGCGCCAGCGGAGCGACGCCGAAACGGAGCTCGAGTCCCTGCGCACGCAGGTACACTCGATCGAAGACGAGATCGCGAATCTCGAACGGCAGAAGGAAACCACCAACCGGATCGTCAACGAAATCGACCGGCAAATCGGCGAGCTCGGCGGCCAGGTCTCGCAGACCACCGTCGACCTGATCCTGGCTCAGGACGCGCTGGCGGAAAAGCACGCGGTCCTCGAGCGCCGGATCGTGGACATCTACAAGCGGGGCCCGCTGTACGACTGGCAGGTGCTGCTCACCTCCGAAAGCTTCGGCGACCTCCTCTCGCGCTACAAATACCTCTATCTCGTCAGCCGGCAGGATCGCCTCCTGGCCAACGACATGCAGAAGCTGGAGGACCGCGTCGCCCGTGACCGGCACAACCTCCTCGACGCCCGCGACGCGCTCGGCCGCCGCCGCAACGAGCGGGCCGACGAGCTGACGCGCTACTCGGATCTCGAAGCCCGGCGGACCCAGGATCTGCAGGAGACGCGCCGCGGCATCCGGGCAGCGCAGCTCAAGGTGACCAACAGTGAGAAGGAAGAGAACCGGCTGACCGACGTGATCGCGCGGCTCGAGCGGGCCCGCCGGGACGCCCTGGCTCGCGGTGCGGCCACCGCGAAAGCCACCATCACCACCGCGAGCCTGGGGACGCTCCCCTGGCCCGTCAGCGGGAATCTGCTCTACCGCTTCGGCCCTGCCCCCGGTCCCGACAACACGCAGATCACCTGGCACGGGGTCGGCATCGCATCAGCGGCGGGGACACCGGTGCGCGCCGTCGCGAGCGGTACCGTGGTCGACGTGGGCGTACGCGGGACCTACCTGACCACCGTCATCCTGCAGCACGGCGGCGGCTACTACACCATCTACGCCACCCTCTCGGACGCCACCGTCCACCTCGGCGATCCGGTCGTCGCCGGCGAAGTGATCGGCCATGTCGGTGGCGCGTCGACGGACCAGGGCGCACACCTGCACTTCGAGATCCGGGGGCCAGATCAGATCGCGCTGGATCCGCTGAATTGGCTGCAGAAAAAACAATAAACAAAAACGTCGAGGAGAGGCGTCGAGGAAATACGTCAAGGAGAGTCGTCACGACGCTTCTCCTTGACGTTTTCCCTTGACGCCTCTCCTCGACGTTTTTGTTAGCTGGAACTTCCGATGCGATCCGGCGCCTTCTTCCCCGCCGCCAGCGACCCTTCCAGCAGGCGGAACAGGTCCCTCGCCTCGATGGCATCCGGGTGCGGGAACGTCACCAGCCCGGCCGTGAGGCTCGGTGACCGGGCGGGACCGAGATGCGGAAACGTGTGGGCGTCGACCACCCGGCGGATCCGCTCCACGAACCCCCGGGCGCCGGCGAGCTCGGTCCCCGGAAGAATGAGCGCGAACTCGTCACCGCCGTAGCGCGCAACGAAGTCCGGCGCCCGGATCTCCCGCTGGAGCATCGCGCCGAGGTCGAAGAGCACCTCATCCCCCACCGTCTGCCCCGACTGCTCGTTGATCTTCCGCAGAGCGTCGATATCCAGCAACACCAGGCTGAAGGCCAGGGTGTAGCGGCGCGCGCGCTCGAACTCCTCACGCAGCCGCTGGTCCAGTGCATCCAGGGAGCCACACCCGGTCAGGGCGTCCGTGGTGCCGGCCGACACCTGGCGGCGGAACATGGCGGACCGGCGCTCTTCGTTCTCCAGCACGCGGGCCGCGGCCTGGGCAATGGTGTTCGCGAAGTCGACGTCGGCTGGATCGAGATCCGGCTCTCCCCGCTCCGTGCGCAGGAAGAAGACTCCGGCCGCCCGCCCATTCACGAACACGGGCAGCGCGGCCGAGGAACGCACCTTCACGTCGATTTGCTGTTCTTCCCAGTGCCGCCGGATAGCCGCGAACAGCGGGTGCTGGTGTACGTCGCTGACCACTACGGGGGCCTGAGTCCTGAGCGCTTCCTGTATCTCGGGGTAGCGGTCCAGATGCACCTTCAGGTCACGCACCGTGGGATCCTCGTAGACCGCGACCACGCGTCCCTGGGCCCCGCCAGGGCCGGTGAGCACGAAGGAGCAGTGGGTGAGTCCAAAAGCCTGACCTACCCGTCGCACCAGCGTCTCGAACACCTGCTCGGGCCGCAGCGCCCCCGAGACCTCCTGGAAGATGTCGAAGAGCGCTTCACGAGTCCGCAACGCGCGGCGCGCCGATGACAGGGTCGCGCGGCGGCGCTGATCAGACGTCAGGCGCGCCTCGACCTCCGTGAGATCGATGGGGGCCCGGATCACGTCGGTGGCGCCGGCGCTCAGCAGGGCCGCCGTATGGAGCGCGGTGCCACCGGTCAGGAGGACGACGATCGACGCCCCGTCATGCCGCGGGTTCTTGACCATGTCGCGAACCCGCTCGATGAGCGACGGATCGTTGGGGGTGGCGCCGAGGAGAATGACGTGCGGCGGACCGTCGGCGGCGGTTTCGGCGTCGAGCACCGCGAAGCCGGAGCGGACCAGCATCCGTTCGAGGCCCTCCGGACGTGCCTCGGGAGCGCCCAGCAACAGGAGTCGAGACAGTTTGGACTCAGCCAAGGGACTCCCGGATCGCCGGAGGATGTCGTGCCAAGGTAAGTTTCGCCCGATGCCGAAACAAGCTGGAGCCGACGGATGAGCCGGCCGGCACCGGGAACCGCCGGACCGAGACGGCGAATGGTACGCGAGCAGATTGCGCGGCGGGGCATCCAGGACGCTCGTGTCCTCGTAGCCATGGACCGGACGCCGCGCGAGTGGTTCGTGCCCGACGAATCGTCGGCGGACGCCTATGCCGACGAGCCGCTTCCGCTGATTGCGGGACAGACCATCTCCCAGCCGTATGTCGTCGCGCTCATGACGGCGCTGCTGGCGCCCACCCGTCACGACCGGGTGCTCGAGATCGGCACCGGGTCCGGGTACCAGACCGCCATTCTCGCCCGCCTCGCGGCGGAGGTCTACACGGTGGAACGCATCCCTGAGCTGCTCGTCACCGCTGAGGCGCGCCTGTTGCGGATGGGACTCAACAACGTTCAGACCCTCATCGCCGACGGCGCGCGGGGCTGGAGCGCCGCCGCCCCCTTCGACGGGATCCTGGTCGCCGCCGCGGCTTCCCACGCGCCCCCCGCGCTCCTCGAGCAGCTGGCGCCGGGTGCGCGCCTCATCATGCCCATCGGTGACCAGCGTCAGCAGGAACTCACGGTGTTCACGCGACTGGATTCAGGGGTGCGGGCCCACGGCTTCGGCGGCGTCCGGTTCGTCCCGCTCGTCTCTCCCCTCTCATGAACGACACCCTCGCCCTCCTCGGCGCCCACGTCTCCACGGATGGCGGCGTCTCCACCGGACCCGCGCGGGGTGCGGAAGTCGGCGCCCGCGCGATTCAGCTTTTCACGAAGACGCCGAATCAATGGCGTGAACCGCCCATCATTCCCGATGAGGTCGAACGCTTCAAATCGGAGATGGCGCGGACCGGCATCGCCGTGGCAGTCGCCCACGACAG
>DATNDQ010000032.1:0-4538 GCA_035553475.1 Gemmatimonadales bacterium | reverse complement strand
GGCGCGGTGCAGACCTTCCGGCTCCTGGCCGACGAACCGCGGCGAGAAGCGGCGGACTAATGAACCTAAAGCCCGGAACGTGCCGAGCCGATGGGGTTCGGCCCACCAGGGCCTATCCCCCCGAGGGCGGGACCTTCGAGATACTACCGCCGATCAGACCACCGACGATCGATCCGATTGTCCCAAAGAATGCTGTGCTCAGCACCGTGGCCGCCACGCAGTTGTGCGAGTTGCTTTCCCTGCTGCACCAGACTGCGGCCCCGATCCCCCCCGCCAGTCCGAGCCCCACCCCTCCAACCAGAACGCCCTCCCAACGGTAGTCACGAGAGTCCCCGAATGGGCGACCTTGCCGCCCGAGTCCTCCCCCCACCCTCGACGAGGCCGTGAAAGTCGGCGGGGCGGCTGAGGGAATGGGGGGAGGTAGCCGCTGCCCGGTGACGGGGCTTGCGAGGGGTAAGAGCCCAAAGAGCAGAATGGTGAGTCGCCTCATGCAGTGCCTCGCATCAAGAGTCAGAAGCCGCGAGCCCAAAGAATGTCGCTGTAGTCGGTCGATTGGTCTCCGCCGATGCTGTCTGGCACCCACCCCCGGAAAGGCTTGATGGTCCAGTAGCACTCAACGCGTCCGCCAGCGTAATACTCGTAGGACGGGTTGTTGCTCAGCATGCAATCCTGGGAGGAGGTATGGTGGGAGCGGCTGCCGAGGTTGGCGGTCGAGCTAACCTGAAACCGGGCGGCTTGAGAGTTGTCCACGCACGTATCAACCCCCAAGAACCCGCCGGTATTGCACGATGACTGGTTCTCATAGTTGGCGTGCTTGCCTTCAGAAACCCAGGACCGAGGGTAAGCTCCCGGATGGGAGGGATAGGATACTTGGGGGGGGTACGAGTAGGTCGTTCCGAGTACCGTGCGGCCAAAACTCACCAAGGTGCCATGTTGCGAATACTGAGCTTCTTTGAGCACCCAGTGCTCGGTATCGAAATCGTAGTCCACGTACAGGTAGATGACTTCCGAATCACCGTTGTGTCCCAAGCAATCAAAGTACTGCCCGAACGGCGTCCCACTGCAGGGGAGAGCCTTGCTCCCCCAATCTTTGTAGTAGGACATCAAGAACCCAATGAGAATCTCTGCGTCGTCGCCGCCGTCCACAGCTTGGGCGACCCAGTGGGGCTCGCCACGGATGTCGTCTTGAACGGAATAGAAGAGCTCTGGCGCGAAGGCAACCGCGAGCTGGACCTCGCAGAAATCCGAGAGTCCATCCTGATCAGAGTCGTTGATTCCATTCGGGTTCTCCGTACCGCACAAGAATGGAGTTACACCGCTGCCCAACCAGACTCCGGGTGAATTCGGACTCGGGTCGGTCTCCACACACCCCAGCTGACACAGCGGCTGAACCGAGGCAAGAGGTCTTGTCTTCGCCCCGGACGGGGCAAGAGGAACGGGTTGCGTGTCGGTACATGCTCCGGACAATGCAAGCAAGATGCCGACAAGCAAGAACCGCTGGGCAGTTGACATGGTTACATCCATTTCGGCCCGCTTAGGGGACAAGAAGGGGGCATGGGCTTGATCAAGGTTACGGTAGCGCGCTGGATCACGTTCAAACAGGGCGGTTTTGCGGCACCGAGGGGGCGGAAACGCGACATTCGGGTCCAGAAGGCGTCAAGCAGTGGTGAATCTCACCACCCGCGGTCGCTTTGGGACGTTCAAAAAGTAAGTAACTCTACTTCTTCAAATTGATCGCGGTCGAGAGATCGCCCCGGAGGAGCGCCTCGCGGACGGCGGTGCAGATCTCGATGGCCACGCGCTTCTGGGCCTCCGACGTCGACGCCGCGAGGTGCGGCGTCAGGAGCACGCGCTCGAGTCCCCGCAGGGGAGAATCCTTCGGTAGCGGCTCTTCGGCGAAAACGTCGATGGCCGCGCCCCCGATGCGTTTCTCCTTGACTGCCGCCACCAGCGCCTGCTCGTCGACCAGCTCACCCCGGGCCGTATTCACCAGGAACGCCGTGGGCTTCATCAGCTTCAGCCGCGCCGCATTGAGAAGGTGGCGGGTCTCATCCGTCAGGGCGACGTGGAGCGTGACGATGTCCGCTTCCTGGAGCAGCTGTTCGATGGGCAGCAGGCGGGCCTGGAGCTCCACGGCCCGCTGGGGGGCCACGAAGGGATCGTACGCGATGATGGTCATCCCGAACGCGTGGGCCACCTGCGCCACGTAGCCGCCGATCCGGCCGAGTCCCACCACGCCCAGCGTCTTGCCCCGCAGCTCGCTTCCTTCAAATCGCTTCCGGTCCCACCCGCCCTGCTTCATGGTCTCCGCGGCCTCCGGGATATGCCGGAGGAGCGAGAGCAGAAGCGCGATGGCGTGCTCCGCGGCGGATACGGTATTGGCGCCGGGAGCGTTCATCACCGCGATCCCACGCTTGGTGGCCGCCGCCACGTCGATCGTGTCGACGCCGATCCCGGCGCGCGCCACGACCTTCAGGTTCGGCGCCTTCGCGATCATCTCCGCCGTCACCTTCGTTTCGCTGCGGACGATGAGCGCCTCGGCCGTCGTCAGAGCGGCCTCGAGCTCCTCACGCGACTTCCCGGCGAGGTTCACGACGTGGATTTCCGGAGACGACGCCAGCAGCGCGATCCCCGCGTCGCCGAGCTTGTCGGCGATGACGACCCGAATGCTCATCCCAGGATCCGTTGAATGAGGGCCAGAAGGTTCTCGAGGGACGCCACGGAGTGGTCACCCATGTGCCCGATCCGGAAGGTCGAGTCCTTCACCCCGCCGTAGCCGGTGCCGATGACCCACCCTTCCTTCTTCACCGCCGCGACCAGATCCTTCGAGATCTTGCCGTTCGGCATCTTGATGCAGGACACGGTCCAGCTGCGGCGGCCTTCGGGCGGCAGATAAGAGAGTCCGGTCTTCTGGACCCACTTCTCGGTCGTCTTGCGCATGTCGTCATGCCGCTTCCACCGCGCCTCGATGCCTCCCTCGGCGTCGATGCGCGCGAGCTGGACGTCCAGCGCGAAGAAGAGCGAAAGGGCGGGCGTGTTGGTCGGCGAGTACTTGGCGCTTGCCTTCTCGAACGTGACCAGATCGAAGTAGAGCCCGCGGGACGGCAGGGTCTTGGCGCGCTCGAGCATCCGGGGAGAGGCGACGCCGAACGCCAGGCCCGGAGGCAGGGCGAGGGCCTTCTGGGAACCGGTGAAGACGTAGTCCAGGTCCCACGCATCCGTTTCGACGGGTGAACCCGCCATCGAGGTGACGGCGTCAACCAGGAAGAGGACGTCCGGGAACTCGCGGACCACCTTCGACAGGGCCGCGACGTCCTGCAGCACGCCCGTGGAGGTCTCCGAGTGCGCCAGGGTCACCGCGTCGACCCCGGGATTCTTCTTCAGGACATCCCGCAGCTGATCGGGCTCGACGAAGCCACCCAGCGGAACTTCGAGGCGGACGCACTCCTTGTCGCAGGCGCTGACCAGGTCGGCGAAGCGCTCCGAGAACGAGCCGTTGACGATCGAGATCGCCTTCTTCCGTATCCCTGAGCGGACCGCCATCTCCATGAACCCCGTGGCCGAGGTCGTGCCGACCATGACGGTGCGCGAAGTCCGGGCCAGCTGCTGCAGCTTGGGGGCGCAGCGCTTGAGCAGGTCCTCCATGGCGGACGAGCGATGGCCGATCATGGGCCGGTACATCGCGGCGAGCACGTCGGGATGCACGTCGGTCGGGCCGGGAAGGAAGAACTTCCCGAATGCGGGTGTGGTGAGGCTCACGCGATTCCCCCTAACACTTCATCGGTCTTCACGAGACGAACGCCTTCCTCTCCCCATTCCTTGAGGAGGTGCTCCGCGGCGCCGGCGTCGATGGGCTTCATCGCGTCGGTCACCGCGAAGAGTCGGGTGTGCAGACGGTGGGTCAACAGGCCTTCGATGGCGTAGCGGTTGCACACGTCCAGCGCCACGCCGTACAGCACGATGTCGTCGGGCGACAGGACCGTCAGCGCCGGCACCACGTTCGCATTGGTGAAAACGTCGAACCAGTGCTTGTGGAACAGCAGATCGCCCTTGTGCGCCCGCAGCGCATTCCCCAGGTCCACGGGATCCCTCATTTCCGGCTCGATCACCATCGGGTTCTTGAGCGTGGTCTCGGGGATTTTCTTCTGGCCCGGCGTGCCGCGCATGCAATGCGGGGGGAACGTGTCGCGCCAGTTGGGGTGATCGGAAAGCTCCTTGTCGCCCGGGGAGTGGTCGTCCGCCGAGGCCACCACGCGGATGTCGTTCTGGTGAGCGTAGTCGGTCAGGCGCTTGAGATTGGGAATGACCTTCTCGGCGTCCGGGACATAGAGCTTCCCGTCCGCTCGCATGAAATCGTACTGGGTGTCGACGTCCCAGAAAATCACTCGGGCCATCCGTGCCTCTCAGTGCGCTTCAAGCGCAGAGCAGTGCCGAGCCCAGGCTTCGAGCCTGGGAAGAGGGAATTTTCCCTGGCAGGACGGGAGCGTGTCAACGCCTGCGGCCGATCAGCGCCAATCGAGGAACATCCGTTCGGCGCG
>DATNDQ010000031.1:0-12786 GCA_035553475.1 Gemmatimonadales bacterium | reverse complement strand
TCAGCCGGGGGTCACTCGAACACGATCAACGGGTACCGAAATCGTCAGGCCGCGGTCGTAAGAATCCTCGGAGCAGTACCCTCCGGACCCACAGCAACCGTATGCTCGAAATGCGCCGACAACGACCCGTCCTCCGTCACCACCGTCCACTTGTCCGGCAAAGTCCGGATATCCGCCGCCCCGACGTTCACCATGGGCTCGATGGCGATCGTCATGCCGGGCACGAGCCGCGGACCCCGCTTGGGCTTCCCATAGTTGGGAACCTGCGGCTCCTCATGAAACGCCGAGCCGATGCCGTGACCCACCAGCTCCCGCACCACCGAATACCCCGCCCCCTCCGCCACCTGCTGCACCGCGGCGCCAATGTCCCCGGTATGATTCCCCGCGCGCGCCTCGGCGATCCCCGCCGCCAACGCCTCCTGCGTGACATCCAGGAGCCGCTGCGCCGCCTGGGGAATCACGCCCACCGGAAAAGTCGCGGCCGAATCGGCATGAAGCCCGTCCAGCCAGGCCCCGACATCCACGCTGACGAGGTCCCCGTCCTTCAGCACCCGCTTCGACGAAGGAATCCCATGCACCACTTCCTGATTGATCGAGGTGCAGAGCGTGGCAGGATAGTCGTACAAACCCTTGAAGGACGGCTTGGCACCGGGATGACTGCGGATGAACTCTTCGGCCAGCTGATCGAGCTGCTGCGTGGAGACACCGGGACGCACGTTGGCCGCCACCAGCGCGAGGGTCTTCGCCACGATCTTCCCCGCCTCGGCCATCGTTTCAATCTCGCGGCCCGACTTGATGGTGATCATCGTCCGATGATTCGCTTGACCTCTTCCGCGATCTGCTCGACGGTCCCCGTGCCCGGGACGCGGTGCACGATGCCCCGTTGGGCGAAGTGCGCCACCAGAGGCGCCGTCTCGACCTGATAAACGCCAAGCCGGGTCTTGATGGCCTCCGGCGTGTCGTCCGCGCGCCCTTCCTGCTTGGCCCGCGAGAGCATCCGGCTCACCAGCTCCTCCTCCGGAACGTCGAGGAGCAGGACGTGGTTCAACCGGTGCTGGGTCGTCGCCAGGGTGCGGTCCACCAGCTCCGCCTGCGCCGCGGTGCGTGGAAAGCCGTCCAGAACGGCGCCTTCCTTGGCCTCCGGTTTCGCCAATTGCTCCTGGATCAAACCCATGATGACGGAGTCGGGAACAAGCTTCCCGGCGTCGTAGAACTTCTTGGCTTCGACGCCGAGCGGTGTGCCCGTCTTGATGGCGGTCCGGATCAGGTCCCCGGTAGTGATCTTCGGGAGCCCGAGGCGCTCGCTGAGGAGCTTGCCCTGGGTGCCCTTTCCTGATCCCGGTGCGCCGAGGAGGAGGATGAACACGTTGTGGGCCTTGTGTAGGTGGTGCTAGCGGGTCCGCCCGCGGAACTTCACGCGGCCTTCCTTCATGAACCCGTCGTAGTGCCTGAGGAGCATGTGCTGCTGCACCTGCTGGATCGTGTCCAGCGCCACGCCCACCACGATGATCAGCGCCGTCCCGCCGAAGTTGAAGGGCAGGTTCAGGCCATTCGCCGCGATGATCGGAATGATGGCGCACAGCGCGAGGAAGAACCCGCCCGGCAAGGTGATCCGGGAGAGCACTTCGTCGATGTAGTCGGCCGTCGCCGCGCCGGGCTTCACGCCGGGGATGAATCCCCCCTGCTTCTTCAGATTCTCCGCCAGGTCCACCGGATTGAAGACGATGGACGTGTAGAAGTAGGTGAAGAAGAGGATCAGGACCAGCAGGGACACGATGTAGAGCGCCGAGCCGGCGCTGAAATAGTCGTTGACCTGCCGCAGGAGCGAGCCGCCCACGAAGGTCGCGAGCGTGCTCGGAATGATGATCAGGGACTGGGCGAAGATGATCGGCATCACGTTCGCCGTGAGCAGGCGGAGCGGGATGAACGTCTTCTGGCCTTCCCGGATGCGCCCGCGTCCCATCACCTTGCGCGGGATCTGGATCGGAATCTTCCGGGCCGCGACGGTGATCGCCACCGTGGCCCCGGTGATCGCCACCATCATCACGATCACGAAGAGGATGAGCTTCACGCTCGCGGTCCCCGCCCTGATCGAATCGAACGTATTGATGAACTCGGGCCAGATGCGCTCGATGATCGAGAAGAAGATCAGGAGCGACGCGCCGTTGCCGATGCCGCGCTCGGTGATCTGCTCACCCAGCCACATGACGAAGATGCCGCCGGTGGTGAGCGTGAGGACCGTCGTGAGGCGGAACCCCATGCCGGGGTTGATCACCGCCCCAGGCACCTGCGTCTCCACGAAGAGCGCGTAGCCGTAGGCCTGCAGGAAGCAGAGCACGACCGTGAGGTACCGGGTCCACTGCGTGATCTTTTTCCGGCCCTCTTCGTCCCGCTGCATCTTCTCGAGGATGGGGAACACCGGTCCCGCCATCTGGAAGACGATGCTCGCGGAGATGTACGGCATGATGCCGAGCGCGAAGACGGTCGCCCGTCCCAGCCCGCCGCCGGCGAACAGATCGTAGAGCCCGAAGAGGTTGCCCTTCCCCGCCTGCTGCAGCGCGTCGGAAAGAGCCTGCACGTTCACGCCGGGCGTCGCGATATGCGCGCCCACCCGGTAGATCACCAGGCAGAGCAGCGTGAAGAGGATCTTGTTCTTGAGCTCCGGAACCTTGAAAAGATTCGGAATTGCGGGCGCAGTCACGTGGAATCAGCCCTCGATGATGCCGCCCGCCGCCTCGATCTTGCCCTTGGCGGAGGTCGACACCGAAACACCCTTCACGGTGAACTTGCGGGCCACGTCCCCCATGCCGAGCAGCTTGATGGGGTGATCGGGACGCCGCACCAGGCCGGCGCCGAAGAGCGTCTCGGGAGTCACCTCGAGCCCATCCTTGAGGAAGGAGAGGTGCCGGACGTTCACCACCTGGGCCGGCTGCTTGAACGGGTTGGTGAACCCGCGCTTGGGGATGCGCCGAATCAGGGGCATCTGGCCCCCTTCGAATCCCGGACGGCGGCCGCCGCCCGAGCGCGCCTTCTCACCCTTGTTGCCCTTGCCGGACGTCTTCCCCAACCCCGAGCCGGGACCGCGGCCGACGCGGCGCCGTGCCTGGGTCGAGCCGGGGGCGGGCTTCAGATGATGCAGCCGCAGCGGCTCCACCTGAGGCGCCTCCGCCTTCGCCTTCCGGGCGCGGGGCTTCTTGGTCGTCGCCTTCGCCATCGCTTACGCTCCGTCTTTCGCCGGCGTCACCTTGATCAGGTGACGCACGTGATACAGCATACCCCGCAACGCGGGATGATCCTTCTGGATCACGACGTCCTGGTGATGCTTCAGGCCCAGGGCTTCGAGCGTTCTCCGAATGGGATACGGGTGGCCCGAGGTCGAGCGCACCTGCTCAATGCGGAGCTTGCCCTTGCCTGCCGGCGGCAGCACCGGATCACGCCCGGGCTTCCGCTTCCGGTATTTCCGGGTGGGCGGCAGCCTAGACATGCGTCACCTCCTGCCGCGCCTTGTAATGAATCGCGTCATCCGGAACCCCCCGCTCCCTGGCCACGCGCCGCGCCGTGGTCAGCCGCTTCAGGCCGTCCATCGTCGCGCGCACCATGTTGTGCGGGTTGGTGGATCCCAGGCTCTTCGTCAGAATGTCGCGGATGCCGACGCACTCCAGCACCGCGCGCACCGGGCCGCCGGCGATCACGCCGGTTCCCGACGCGGCCGGCTTCAAGAGTACCCGGCCGGCGCCATGATGTCCCACGATCTCGTGGGGAATGGTCCCCACGGTCAGCGGGATCTCGCACATGTTCCGGCGGGCGGCTTCCACCGCCTTGCGCACCGCTTCCGACACTTCGTTCGCCTTGCCGGTCGCGACGCCGACGTGCCCCTGCCCGTCGCCCACCGCCACCAGGGCGTTGAACGAGAAGCGCCGGCCACCCTTCACAACCTTGGCCACGCGGTTGATGGCGACCACGTTCTCCACCATGCCGTCGCCCTCGCGGGGACGGTCGCCGCGGGGACCGCGGTCACCGCCGCGCCCGCGTTCACCACCCCGGCCCCGGCCACCGCGTCCGCCACGCCCACGGCCACCGCGGCCATGCGCGTCGCCGCCACCGGTCGTGCCGGTGGTGGCTTCGGCGGGAGCGCCGCCTTCAGCCGCCGGAGCGGCCGTGGGGGCCGTCGGAGCCGTCGGGGACGTCCCGGCCGTCGGGGCCGTCTGGTCTTGTTCGTTCGCCATCAGAACTCCAATCCGCCTTTGCGCGCGCCATCGGCAACCGCCTTGACGCGACCGTGGTACTGATAGCCCCCGCGGTCGAACACCACGCGGGCGATGCCCTTTTCTTTCGCCTTGGCCGCGATGTGCCGGCCGAGGGCGAAGCTTTTCGCTGTCTTGCCCGCGCCCTCAGGCTGCACGCCTTCGGTGCGGTCCGACGCGCCCACCAGCGTCACACCCTTGGTGTCGTCCACGACCTGTGCGTAGATGTGCTTGGCGGAACGGAACACCACGAGACGGGGCCGCTCGGCGGTGCCGGTCAACGCCTTGCGGATCCGCAGGTGACGCCGGAGCCGCTGGTGATTCGCCGATTTGACTTTCCGGATCGATCGCATGGTTACTTGGCCGCCTGGGCGGTCTTGCCGGCCTTACGCCGGACCAGCTCGCCCTGATAACGGATACCTTTGCCCTTGTAGGGCTCGGGGGGCTTCACGGCGCGCAGCTCGGCTGCGACCTGCCCCACCAGCTCCTTGTCCACACCTTCGACCTTCACGTTCACGTTGTTGTCGACCGTGATCTTGATGCCCTTCGGCGCGTGGTACGGCACCGGGTGGGAGAACCCCACGACCAGCTGCACGCCGAACGGCTTGGGCTCGGCCTTGTAGCCGACGCCCTGGATCTCCAGCTGCTTCTGGAACCCCTTGGTGACTCCCTCGACCATGTTCGCGACCAGGGTCCGGGACAGGCCATGCAGCGCCTTGTGCCGGGCCTCGTCGGAGGGCCGCTTCACGACCACGTTCTCCGCCTCGACCGCCAGCGCCATGTCCGTGTGGAAGGTCCGGGAGATTTCTCCCTTCGGGCCCTTCACGGTGAGCGCGTGGCCCGCCACGGTGGCGGTGACGCCCTTGGGCAGGGGAACGGGTTTCTTGCCGATGCGCGACATCGTTCCTCCTACCAGACCACCGCGAGGAGCTCGCCACCCACGCGGGCGGTGCGGGCTTCGCGGTCGGTCATCAGGCCCTGCGGAGTCGAGAGAATGGCCATGCCGAGGCCGTTCTTGATCCGCGGAATCTCGCGCGCCTTGACGTAGCGGCGGAGACCGGGCGCCGACACCCGCTGCAGCTCGCGGATGACGGGAGAGTCGTTGTGGTACTTGAGGTAGAGCCGCAGCAGGCCGTGCTTGCCGTCATCCAGCACCTTGAAGTCCTGGATGTAGGCGTTGTCACGGAGCAGCCGCGCGATCTCGGCCTTCAGTTTTGACACCGGCATGTCGACCCGGCGGTGGCCCGCCATACAGGCGTTGCGCACCCGGGTCAGCATATCGGCGACGGGATCAGTCATGCTCATGCGGTCGTCCGTCCTTTACCAGCTGGCTTTGCGCACGCCCGGGATTTCTCCCCGCAGCGCGAGCTCACGGAAACAGATGCGACAGAGCTTGAACTTTCTCAGCGTCCCGCGGCTCCGGCCGCAGCGCTGACAGCGGTAGTAGCCCCGCACCTTGAACTTGGGCGTCCGCTTGACCTTCTCGATCCAGCACTTCTTCGCCATTCCTCGAATCTCCTCAGGCGGCCACGACCGGGGGTTCGCCCCGGAACGGCATGCCCATCTCGCGCAGCAGGGCGAGCGCCGCGTCGTCGCGCCCCGCGGTGGTCACGAACGTGATATCCATCCCGTGGATCTTCTCGACCTTGTCGAAGTCGATCTCGGGGAAAATCATCTGCTCTTTGATGCCGAGCGTGTAGTTGCCGCGCCCGTCGAAGCTCTTGTCGGGCAGCCCGCGGAAGTCGCGCATCCGGGGCACCGCCACGTTGATGAAGCGGTCCAGGAACTCGAACATCCGGGGCCCCCGCAGCGTCACGGCGCAGCCGATCGGCACGCCGGCGCGGAGGTTGAAGTTCGCGATCGCCTTCTTGGCCTTGGTCACCATCGCCTTCTGACCGGTGATGGCTTCCAGCTCGGCGACGGCGGCTTCCAGGGTCTTCGGATTCTTGGACGCGTCCCCGATCCCGACGTTCAGCACGATCTTGACCAGCTTCGGGATCTGGTGCTGGTTCACGTACCCGAACTGCTGCTGGAGCTTGCCACGGACCTTCTGCTCGTAATGGTCGAGCAGACGCGCACGGGGCGCCGGCTCCCCGGAGGGCGCTTCCTGCGCCTGGGTCTCCGGAGCGGCCTTCTTCTCCTTCTTCTCTTTCTTCTGCTTCGGCTGCTTTTCCTGGGTGTCCGCCATTATTGCCTCGCGCGCGGAATCGGCTGGCCCGACTTCACCGCGATCCGCTCGATGGTTCCGTCCTTGTCCCGCTGCCGGCGCACCCGCGTGGGTTCACCCGACTTGGGGTCCAGGAGCATCACGTTCGCGGCCGAAATCGGTGCCGGGAACTCGATGATGCCGCTCTCCGTCTCCGGCGTCGTCGCGCGCTGGTGCTTCTTCACGACGTTGACGCCCTCCACCGTCACCCGGTGCATCTTGGGGTGGACGTGGAGCACCTTGCCCTCTTTGCCGCGGTCGTCGCCCCGGATCACGCGCACCGTATCGCCCTTGGCGATATGGAGCTTGTGACGCTCGGGCTCGGTGCCGCGAATCTTCCGGCTCTTCCGGTAGACCAGCCTTCTCATATCAGATGACCTCCGGCGCCAGCGACACGATCTTCATGAACCGCTTTTCCCGCAGCTCGCGGCCCACGGGGCCGAAGATGCGGGTGGCGCGCGGCTCGCCCTGATCGTTGATCAGCACGGCGGCATTCTCGTCGAAGCGGATGTAGGACCCGTCTTTCCGCTTGGTTTCCTTGGCGGTCCGGACGATCACGGCCTTGGCGACTTCGCCCTTCTTCACCTGGCCGGTTGGGATGGCGTCCTTGATGGTCACCACCACGATGTCCCCGAGCCCCGCGTAACGGCGCTTGGAGCCGCCCAGCACACGGATCACCAGCGCGCTGCGCGCGCCGGAGTTGTCCGCGATCTTGAGCCTCGATTCCTGTTGAACCACGGTCGTCTCTCCCGGCTACTGTGCGCGTGTGACGATTTCGACCACGCGCCAGCGCTTGGTCTTGGAGAGCGGGCGCGTCTCTTCGATGCGGACGGTGTCGCCCGCCTTGGCACCCTGCTCGTCGTGAGCGGCCACGGTCTTGCTCCGCGTCATCTGCTTGCCGTACACTGCATGTGGATAGCGGCGGACGAGCGACACCGTCACGGTCTTCTGCATCTTGTCGCTCACCACCACCCCGGTGCGGACCTTTCGGTTGCCCCTCGTCATGCGTTCTGCCTTTCGCGCAGAATGGTCCTGATCCGCGCGATGTGACGCCGGATCGTCCTGAACTGCAGCGGGTTCTCGATGGCCTCGGTGGCCGACCGGAACTTCAGCCGGAAGCTCTCCTCGCGAAGCTGCGCCAGCTGCTGCTCGAGCTCCTCGGTCTTCAGCTCCCGCATGTCGCCCGGCTTTCCCTGCTTGGCCATCTTACCGCTCCTCCCGCTTCACGAACTTGGTCCGGAGGGGCAGCTTGGCCGCCGCGAGCTCCAGCGCCTCGCGGGCCAGCTTCTCCTCGATGCCCTCGACTTCGAACATCACCCGTCCCGGCTTCACGACGGCGACCCACCCCTCAGGATTGCCCTTCCCTTTTCCCATCCGGGTTTCGGCCGGCTTCTTGGTGATCGGCTTGTCCGGGAAGAGGCGGATCCACACCTTGCCGCCGCGCTTCATCTCGCGGGTGAGCGCCACACGGGCCGCTTCGATCTGCCGGTTGGTGATCCAGCCGGGATCGAGCGACATGAGGCCGTAGTGCCCGAACGCCACGGTGTTGCCGCGGGTGGCGTTGCCGTTGGTGTTGCCCTTGAACCGCTTCCGGAACTTGACGCGCTTGGGTGCCAGCATCGCTCAGACGCCCGTCGAATAGGTCCGGCCGTGCAGATCTTCCGTCCGCTCGCCCTTGAAGATCCACACTTTGACGCCGATGGTGCCGTAGGTGGTCTTCGCGGTCGAGGTGGCGTAATCCACGTCGGCCCGGAGCGTGTGCAACGGCACGCGCCCCTCGTGATAGCCCTCGGTGCGCGCGATTTCAGCCCCGCCCAGGCGGCCCGCGCACTTGATCTTGATCCCCTGCGCGCCCATCCGCATCGCGCTCTGCACCGCGCGCTTCATGGCGCGGCGGAACGAGATGCGCTGATTGAGCTGATGCACCACGCTGTCACCGACCAGCTGGGCGTCGAGCTCGGGACGCTTGATCTCCTCCACGTTGATCCCGACTTCCTTGCCGGTCAGCTGCGCCAGCTCGTCGCGGAGCTTGTCCACCTCCGCGCCACGCTTGCCGATCACCACGCCGGGACGTCCGGTGTGCACCGTCACCGTCACCTTGCCGGGCTTCCGCTCGATGTGGATGTCGGCGATGGCGGCGTGCGACAGCCGGGTCTTCAAGTACTTCCGGATCAGCTCGTCTTCCTTGAGCAGCTCCGGGAAGTCATGCCGCGCGTAGTACCGGGAACGCCACTGCTTGACGATCCCGAGCCGGAACCCGTAGGGATGTGTCTTCTGACCCATTTACTTCTCCGCTTTCTTGGAGGCCTTCTTGGCCTTGGGCTTCTCCGCCTTGGCGGCCTTCGCCTCGGCCTTCGGGGCCTTGGCCTTGCTCTTGGGCGCCTCGCCCTTCCCCCGCGGCGTGGCCGCGGGGTTAACGGGCTTCGGCGCCTTCACCGCATCCGCACCGACGCGAATCTCGACGTGGCTCGTCCGCTTCTTGATCGGCGTGCCGCGGCCCATCGCCGCCATGGTGAACCGCTTGAGGGTCGGACCCTCGTTCACCACGGCATAGCGGACCCGCAGCGTATCCACGTCCAGCCGCTCGTTCTGCCGCTCGGCCGAGCGCTCGGCGTTGGCCACCGCCGACTTGAGGACTTTGCGGATCTGCACCGCCGCCGTCTTCTTCGAAAACCGCAGGATGGCATCCGCCTCCGGGACCGCCCGGCCCCGGATCTGGTCGATGACCAGGCGCATCTTCCGCGCCGACTGGCGGACCGCCGTCTGAATCGCTCGAGCTTCCATGACTTACTTCTTCCCTTCTTCGGCCGGCGGCGTACCCGCTTCGGCTTCCTTCTCCGCCGAGCCCTTGGCGCTGTGTCCCCGGAAGAGCCGCGTCGCGGCGAACTCGCCGAGCTTGTGGCCCACCATGTTTTCGGTCACGTACACCGGGATGAACTTGTTCCCGTTGTGCACCGCGAGCGTATGCCCCACGAAGTCCGGCGTGATGGTGCTGCGCCGCGACCAGGTCTTGAAGACCTTCTTCTCGTTCTTCTCGTTCAGGGCCTGGATCTTGAGGAGCAGCGACTCCTCGACGTACGGGCCCTTCTTGATGCTCCGTGCCATTACTGCGTCGCCTTCCCGCGCTTGCGGCCGCGCACGATGAGTTTCGTCGAAGCCTTCTTCTTATGCCGCGTCTTCTTGCCTTCCGGCTTGCCCCAGGGAGACGTCGGGGGACGCCCGCCGGAGCTCTTGCCTTCGCCGCCGCCCAGCGGGTGGTCGACCGGGTTCATCGCCACGCCGCGGACCTTCGAGCGCCATCCCAGCCAGCGGGTCTTGCCCGCTTTTCCCCGGGAGAGCAGCTCGTGCTCGGCGTTGCCGACCTCGCCCACCGTCGCCAGGCACTCGCCGCGCACCATCCGCATTTCCGTGGACCGGAGGCGGAGGGTGACGTGGTTGCCTTCCTTCGCGACCACCTGCGCGCTGGTCCCGGCCCCGCGGCACATCTGCCCGCCGCGGCCGATCTTCAGCTCGATGTTGTGCACCGCGGTGCCCAGCGGGATCTCGAACAGCGGCATCGCGTTGCCGATCCGGATGTCCGAGCCCGGCCCCGACACCACCGTGTCCCCCACGTTCATGCCCTTGGGGTGCAGGATGTAGCGCTTCTCCCCGTCCACATAGTGGAGCAGTGCGATGCGCGCGTTCCGGTTCGGATCGTATTCGACCGCGGCGACGCGGGCCGGCACGCCGACCTTGTCCCGACGGAAGTCGATCCGCCGGTACTGCCGCTTGTGCCCGCCACCCTGATGCCGCATGGTGACGTGGCCCTTGTTGTTCCGTCCACCGGTCCGGCGGAGCGGCTCGACCAGGGACTTCTCCGGTGTGGACTTGGTCACTTCGGAGAAATCCGCCACCGAGCGGAAGCGCGTGCCGGGGGTCACCGGCTTGAATTGACGAATGCCCATGTCAGCCCTCGAAGACCTGGATCGCGTCGCCCTCACGGAGGGTCACGATCGCCTTCTTCCACGCGGGGCGGCGGCCCTGCGTCCGTCCGTAGGTGCGGCGCTTGGCCCGCACGACCAGGGTCCGGACGTCGGTCACGTTCACCTTGAAGAGGTGCTCGATCGCCGACTTGATCTCCGGCTTGGTCGCGTCCTTGCGCACCTCGAACGCGTATTCCTTCCGCGCCTGGTAGGCGGCCGACGACTTCTCGGTCACCACCGCGCGGACGATGGTCGTCAGATGATCAGACATCGGCGTGCTCCGTTCCGCTCAGGGCCGGCAGCTCCACCACCACCGTGTCCGACCAGAGAATCTCGTACGCCGTGGCGTCGGCGAACGGCAGCACGCGCACCGTCGGGATGTTGCGGCCCGAGAGGTAGACGTTGTGCGCCGTCGGCGCCCCCGCGGTCAGCATCAGCACCTTCTTCTCCCCGATGCCGAGCTTGCCCAGGAGCTGCGCGAACGACTTGGTGCTCGGCTTCTCGTAGGTGAGCGTATCCACCACGAGCAGCGCGTTCTCGCGCGCCCGCGCGTTCAACGCCGACTTCTTGGCCAGTTGGCGCACCTTCTTCGGGATGCCCATCCGGTAGTCCCGGGGGTGGGGGCCGAAGGCGATGCCGCCATGCCGCCAGTGCGGAGCGCGGCTCGAACCCTGACGGGCGCGGCCGGTCCCCTTCTGCCGCCACGGCTTCTGGTTACCACCGGTCACGAAGTGCCGGGTCTTGGTCTGATGCGTGCCCTGACGCTGGTTCGCCAGGAACGTGATCACGGCCTGGTGCAGCACCGGCTCGTTCACGGTCCCGTCGAAGAGCGCTTCCGGCAGCGCGACAGCCTTCGACTGTTTCGCGCCGGCGGCCGAGTAGTGCGGGGCCTCAATCATGGCGGCTCCGGCCTCCCTGCTTCCGGACGGTGAGCAGACCGTTCATCGGTCCCGGCACCGAGCCGCGCACAAAGAGGAGATTGCGCTCGGCGTCCACCCGGACGACGATGAGGCCGAGCTCGGTGAAGCGGCGCGCGCCCATGTGGCCCGGCATCCGCTTGCCTTTGATGATCCGCGACGGATCGGTACCCGGCGCGATGGAGCCGGGCTTCCGGTGCCGCGTGTTGCCGTGGGTGGCAGGCCCGCCGTGGAAATGATGGCGGTGCACCACGCCCTGGAATCCGCGGCCCTTGGTGACGCCGGTGATCTTGATCCGGTCCCCGACCGCGAAGATCGCGACCGTCACGGCCTCGCCAGCCTTGGGGGGCTCGGCGCCGACCGGGAAGCTCTCGATCCGGCGGGGCTGGGTCTCGACACCCGCGGCCTTCGCGTGCCCCAGCATCGCCTTGGTGGACCGCTTGGCCTTCTTGGCCCCGAAGCCGAGCTGCGCCTGCGAGTCCCTCACCTGCACGACGGCACAGGGGCCGGCTTCGATCACGGTCACGGGCACGTGCGTGCCTTCCTCATTGAAGAGGCGCGTCATGCCGAGTTTTCTTCCGATAAGTCCGTTCATGGCTTCCTCTACTCGACCTTGATCTCTACATCCACACCCGCCGGCAGATCGAGCTTGGTCAGCGCGTCCACCGTCTGCGACCGCGAGTCGAGGATGTCGATGAGCCGCTTGTGCGTCTTGAGCTCGAACTGCTCGCGGCTCTTCTTGTCGATATGCGGGCTCCGGAGCACCGTCCACAGCTGCCGCTTGGTGGGCAGCGGGATGGGGCCCGAGACCTGCGCGCCGGTCTTCTCCGCCGTGCGCACGATGTCGGCCGCGGCCTGATCGATCAGGGCGTGGTCGAAGCTCTTGAGGCGGATCCGAATCTTGCCGGGCATGAGTTCCCTCTTACTTCTTGATCTTTGTGACGACGCCCGCGCCGACCGTCCGGCCACCTTCCCGGATCGCGAACCGCAGGCCCTCTTCCATCGCGATCGGCGTGATCAGCTCGATCGCCATCTTCGTGTTGTCGCCGGGCATCACCATCTCGACCCCCGCCGGCAGCTCCACCGTCCCCGTCACGTCCGTCGTCCGGAAGTAGAACTGGGGCCGGTAGCCCTTGAAGAACGGCGTGTGGCGCCCGCCCTCGTCCTTCGTCAGGACGTAGACTTCGGCGTCAAAGGCCGTGTGCGGCGTGATCGAGCCCGCCTTCGCCAGCACCATCCCGCGCTCGATGTCCTTCTTCTCGATGCCGCGGAGCAGGAGGCCGGCGTTATCCCCCGCCTGACCCTCGTCCAGGAGTTTCCGGAACATCTCGACCCCGGTCACGACCGTCTTCTTGTCGGTCCCGAAGCCCACCATCTCCACTTCCTCGCCGACCTTGATCTTGCCGCGCTCGATCCGGCCCGTGGCCACCGTGCCGCGGCCCGTGATCGAGAACACG
>DATNDQ010000030.1:0-17379 GCA_035553475.1 Gemmatimonadales bacterium | reverse complement strand
TCCTCGACCTCGATGATTTCTGGCACCGGCATCGCGGCCGCCCTGTCTCCCCATGGTGCGGGCGGCCTCTTCCACCCCGGTTCGGTCGTGCGGGCCCGCATCCGTCACGCGGTGTCGCCGATCCTCTACGGGTACCCGAGTCAGTTCACACTCTTCCGCGGTAACGGGCCACTCTTCGAGGTGGATCGGCGTGACAGCGCCATGCTCGTGCTGCAGTACGGCACCGGCATCAAGGCGGAGAAGGACGAGAGCCCGATGCTGGGGATGCCGGAGACCGCGAAGACGCCTGCGGCGAAGGAAAAGGAGAAGTCCGCCACTGACAGCGCCTATGTGGCGTCAGGCCTGGTCCGGAACGAGAACGAGATTCTGGATCAGGGAGCGATCTTCGATGTGCCGGTGGGGAAGGGACGGGTGATCGCGTTCACGTTCGACGCGCTGCACCGGTACCTGAACCATCACGAGTTTCCGCTGGTGTGGAACGCACTGCTGAACTGGGATGCAAGAGTGAGGTAGCGAGGCGGCGCTCGTACTTCACACTCTGAAGAGTGTGCTCGGCGATGCGCTGCGCTTGAAGCGCAGCGATGGGCCGAGCACAGGCTTCGAGCCTGTGAAGAATCAAACGGTTTCTAGAGTAAGCACCTCGAACGGCGCGAGCGGGATCTCGACGGCCTTGTCCACGCCGGCCTCGATGGGGGGTCTCGCCCGCTCGCTCCGGTAGGCCCGGCGCAGCATGAACCGCTGCGGCGCATGATCGGGAAGCTCGAGGGCGTTCCCGATGTTGAGCATGAACGACCGGGGCTTGTCGGAGGGGTTACGGAGGCAGAGGACCCCGCGTCCCGGCGTCCAGGCCGCGTGGCCATACGGTTCGAGCTGCGCGGGGTCGCCGCCGATCCAGTGCGTGTCGGACAGCACGGCGGCGCGCGAACGCGACCAGCGCGCCGATTCGCCCAGCGCGTCCCAGTTCGCCGGCGTCAGCAAACCGGGCGTGATGTACATCTCCTGCAACTGCGTCCCCGTCCCGAAATACGCGCGCACCTCTGACTGGAAATCCCCGTTCGGATCGGTGTCCAGGTTGTGGGCGTGCTTGGCGTAGATCATGCCGTGCAGCATCAGGGAGTTGAGCGGGAACAGCGGACCCTTCTGCACGATGCCGGCGTAGGTATCGGCGTCCCGGTACGTGATCCACTTCTGCCGCCAGCTGCCGACCCCGGCGAACTCGTGATCATCCCCTCCGCGCCAGATCGAGTCGCAGGAGCGCAGGAAAAACGGCGACGGGTACGTCCCGGTCGTGAGATTGACGTAGAGGTCGGGCTTCTCGTTCCGCAAATCCCCGATCAGGGAGAGCATGGCGTCGAAGTCGGAGTCGAACAGGGATCCGGGAAACACGTGAGAGACGTTTCCGGTCCCGTCGAACTTGAACTGATTGACACCGTACGTCTTGATCATGTCGAAGCAGACATCGCGGAACCGCTGGTAATACTTCGGCCCCGACAGCTCGAACCCGCCTTCGTTGGTCTCGAACCCCTGCGTCTTGCCGTACGCCACCCGCTCGTCACGGGGCTTGCCGTAGCCGCCCCAGGGAGACATCCACACGCCGGGGGCGGCCCCGTACTTCGCCGCGGCCGCGCGGATGGGAGTGAACCCGTGCGGGAACCCTGAGTGAAAGTGCCAGAGCGTTTCGGGGTCGTCCCAACCGTCGTCGAACAGGAAGGAGTCGAGTACCACCGCGCGCTTCCGGTGCAGCTCCACCCCGAACGCGTCGATCACCGCGAGGGCGCCCGCCTCGTCGTATTTCGAGAAGTATCCAAGGTCGTACCAGGAGTTGTAATGCAGGAACGGGCGATAGGGATGGGCGCGCTCGCGCTCCAGGTATAGCAGGAAGTCCCGCCGCAACTGTCCCGGCGTCACGGGTCCGACCACCGAGGAGCAGGTCACGGGCGCTCCCGGCCTGATCGGCAACTCCCGGCTCAAGCCGTACCGCACCCGATCGTTCTCGATCGTGTGATGCGACAGCGGATGCTCGAAGCCCAGGAACCAGCCGTTGGTCACGACCGGGGATCCGTCCACAGAGCCGGAGATCCGGGCGCCGGGGACGGTCAGGTCGCCGAGCCGGATTTCCTTCACCGGGAGGTCGGCCCCGACGGCGCGGATGGTGACCTCCTGTCTCAAGTAACGCGAATCGGTCCGGAGAATGGCGCGCCAGGAGATCGCCAGGCGCGACGCGGGATCCGTGAGCTCGACCGTGACCTGGTGGCCCGGGAGCCGGTCCGCAAACCGGGAGGCACGGTGGTCCCCGGGCAACCGCTCGTACGTCGGGGCCCGGGCCTGTAGCTCCGACGCCGCGATCGTCGTCCCATCCTGGAGCACGAGCGTGACCACTTCCTCCGGCAAGGGCAGGATCCGGTGGGAGCCGATATCGGTGATCGTGAGCCCTTTGAGGACGCCGCCGGAGAGGCGCCAGGTGGCGTTGACGGCGTCATTGCCGAGGGTGATGTCGGCGGCGTCGACGCGGTACCGCAACGAGCCGGCTGTCCGGACCGTGATCAACCCGCCGGCGATGAACCCGGCCTGCTGCACGAACTCGCGACGTGTCCAGGAAGTCATGGGCGGGAACGTTGCCACCTCCGCTGATTCCGCGCTAGCTTCGGGCGTCAACTTGCTTGAGGATTCGGATGCAGCGTGACGAAACGTACGACGTGTGCATCGTGGGCTCCGGGGCGGGGGGCGGGATGGCGGCCTACGCGCTCACGCGCGCGGGTGCGCGCGTCATCGTGCTCGAAGCCGGCGGTCCCTGGGACAACACGCAAGATTCGGCCATGCTCAAGTGGCCGTACGAGACGCCGCGCCGTGGTGCCGGGACCCATCAGCGGCCCTTTGGGGAATTCGACGCCTGCATCGGTGGCTGGAACATCGACGGCGAGCCCTACACCGTGGCGCCCGGCAACAAGTTCTCCTGGTGGCGGGCCCGTATGGTGGGTGGCCGTACCAATCACTGGGGGCGCATCTCCCTCCGCTTCGGCCCCTACGATTTCAGGCACAAATCCATGGATGGGCTCGGCGACGACTGGCCCATCACCTATGACGACGTCGCTCCGTACTACGATCAGGTCGACCGGTTGGTGGGCGTGTTCGGAAGCCGCGAGGGTCTCCCGAACGAGCCCGACGGCCTCTTTCTGCCGCCTCCCAAGCCGCGCTGTTACGAGCTGATGGTGAAGGACGCGGCGGACCGCCTCCACGTCACCTGCATTCCCTCCCGTCTTTCGATTCTGACCCAGTCCATCAATGGACGCGCGCACTGCCACTACTGCGGACAATGCAGCCGCGGGTGCATGGTGAACGCGAACTTCTCGTCCACGAACGTCCTGATCGCTCCCGCGCTCAAGACCGGCAAGCTCACTCTGGTGACCCACGCGATGGCGCGCGAGGTCACGATGGGGAAGGACGGACGCGCGAATGGCGTGAGCTACATCGACAAGACGACGGGCACCGAGCGGCACGTCAGCGCCAAGGTGGTCGTGCTGGCCGCCAGTGCGTGCGAGACCTCCCGCCTGCTGCTCAATTCGCGCTCGTCATTGTTCCCGTCCGGTCTGGGCAACGAGGGCGGGAAGGTGGGGAAGTACCTGACGGACACCACCGGGACCGACGTCTCCGGCTACATACCGAAGATGGAAGATCACGTCCCGCACAATCATGACGGGGTCGGTGGGATGCACGTGTACATGCCGTGGTGGCTCGACAACAAGACCCTCGATTTCCCGCGGGGCTACCACATCGAGGTCTGGGGCGGCACGTCGGTCCCGACCAACGGGCTCCTCAGTGGAATCGAGTCGTATCCCGGCGGAGGTGGATACGGGAAGCAGCTCAAGTCCGACTACCGGAAGTATTACGGCGCGTACGTCGGGTTCTCGGGACGGGGCGAGATGATCCCGAACGAGGACAGCTACTGCGAGCTCGATCCCGGCACCGTCGACCAGTGGGGCATTCCGGTCCTGCGCTTCCACTGGAAATGGACCGATCACGAGTATCTCCAGTGCAAGCACATGCAGGAGACGTTCCGCTCGCTGGTGGATGAGATGGGTGGGACCGTGTTCGACCCGATGCCTCCGAAGGAGCAGGGGTACGGGCTCTCCACCGGCGGCAGCATCATCCACGAATTGGGTGGCGCGCGCATGGGGGACGATCCGGGGACGTCCGTGGTGGATCCCCACTGCCGGGTTCACGGCGTCAAGAACGTGTTCGTCGCGGATGGTGCACCGTTCGTCAGCCAGGCCGACAAGAACCCGACCTGGACCATCCTGGCCCTTTCACTCCGCACGTCCGAATACGTGGCGGACCAGATGAAGAAGGGGGCGCTCTGATGAGCATGAATCGTCGCGACGCCGCGAAGGTTCTGGCGGTGGCTCCCGTCGCCGCCGCGTTCCGCTGGGCCCCCGAATCGGTGCGAGAAGCGGCGGCCCTGGCCCGCGCGGTACTCGACCGGCAGACGCCCTTCAAGCCGAAGTTCTTCACGGCGCACGAATGGCGGTCGGTGCGCGTACTGGTGGACCTGATCATCCCTGCCGACGAGCAGTCAGGGAGCGCGACGCAGGCGGGCGTGCCGGAGTTCATCGACTTCATGTGCGTGGACGACAAGAGCCTCGAGACCCCCGTGCGCGGCGGGCTCGCGTGGCTGGACACGGCGTCCCATGAATCGTTCGGCAAGGCGTTCGTCGACGGCACGGCAGCCGATCAGACGGGTCTCCTCGACCGGATCGCGTGGCCAAAGAAAGCGAAGCCGGAGGACGCCCAGGGAGCGGCATTCTTCACGAGCTTCCGGGACCTCACAGCCTCCGGGTTCTACTCCAGCCGCATGGGCGTGCACGATCTCAAGTACATCGGCAACACGTTCGTGCCCGAATGGAAGGGCTGCCCCCCTGAGGCACTGGCCAAATTGGGAGTCCGCTATCCATGACCGACCGCAGATTGGGGATCGGATTCGTCGGCTCGGGATTCAATGCCCGCTTTCACATGCTCGCCTTCCAGGCGGTTCGTGACGCCGATATTCGCGGCGTGTGGAGCCCGAACGCGGCCCGGGCGGGTGAAGCGGCTGCCTACGCCCGGAAGCTCGACGTTGGGGACGCGAAGCCCTACAAGTCGATCGCCGACATGGTGGCGGATCCTGCGATCGACGCACTCTGGCTCTGCGGCCCCAACCAGGCCCGGATCGACAACGTCGAAGAAATCGTCCATGCGGTGACGAGCGGAACGGGCGAGCTGAAGGGGCTCGCCTGCGAGAAGCCGCTCGCGCGGAACGTGGCCGAGGCCCTGCAGGTCGTGGAGCTGGTGAAGAAGGCGAAGCTCAAGCACGGGTATCTCGAGAACCAGCGCTTCGCACCGCAGGTCGAGACCGGCAAGAATCTGATCTGGGCGCGCGGGGCGAAGCTCACCGGCCGGCCCTATCTGGCGCGGGCTGCGGAGGAGCACTCGGGACCGCACATGCCCTGGTTCTGGCAGGGCAAACTCCAGGGCGGCGGCGTGCTCAACGACATGATGTGCCATTCGGCGCTCGTCGTCCGGCACCTGCTCACGGCCCCCGGTGCTCCCGCCTCCTCCGTGAAGCCTGTGCGGATCACCGGGCACATCGCGAGCCTCAAGTGGAGCAGACCCGAATACACGAAGAAGCTGGCCGCCACCATGGGGAAGGAAGTCGACTACGCGAAGTCACCGGCCGAGGACTTCGCGAGCGTGATGATCGAGTTCCAGTCCGCCGATGGGCACAAGGTGCTGGGCGAGGCGACCACGTCCTGGAGCTTCGTCGGCGCGGGCTTGCGTCTCTCGGCCGAGCTGCTCGGCCCTGAGTACTCGATGTCGTGGAACACGCTCGACTCCGGGCTCAAGCTCTTTTTCAGCCGGGAAGTGCAGGGGAAGAGCGGGGAAGACCTGGTCGAGAAGCAGAATGCCGAGATCGGGCAGATGCCCGTGGTAGCGAGCGAGGCGGCGGCGTACGGGTACGAGGCCGAGGACCGCCACTTCGTCCGGGTGTTTCTGGGGAAGGAAGAGCCCCTGCTGACGTTTGATGATGGGCTCGAGGTGGTGCAGATGCTGATGACGGCGTATCGCAGCGCGGAGGAAGGCCGGACCGTGGACTTCTCTCCGAAGGACATCGCTTCGTTTATCCCCGCGGTCGCGAAAGGAACCTGGAAGCCATGATCAAGTCGGTTAGCCGGTTAGTCGGTTGGTCGGTAAGTCTGACCGTCTGTGCCTCGGCACTCGCTGCCCAGGGCAAGTGGGCGCCGAATTCCATGGATCGTCCCAAGCCGCCGGTGATCACCGTCGGGCCCGCGCCCGCTCCGGCGCCGCCCCCGTCGGATGCGATCGTGCTCTTCAACGGCAAGGACCTGACCGGCTGGGCGTCGGACAACGACTCCGGTCCGGCCCAGTGGGTGGTGAAGGACGGGTACATGCAGGTCGTGCCGGGCAAGGGCGGGATTCACACGACTCGCACGTTCGGTGACGTCCAGCTGCACATCGAATGGTCTCCGCCGACGCCGCCGCACGGTGAATCGCAGGAGCGCGGCAACTCCGGCGTGTTCCTGATGAGCCACTATGAGATCCAGGTGCTCGACATCTACCACAACATCACCTACGCCGACGGGGAAGCCGGCGCGGTGTACGGCCAGACGCCGCCGCTCGTGAATCCGGCGCGCGCCCCCGGCCAGTGGCAGACGTACGACATCATTTTTCACCGTCCGCATTTTGACGCCGACGGCAAGGTGACGCAGGATGCCCGGGTGACCGTGTTCTTCAATGGAGTGCTGGTCCAGGACAACACCGATATCACGGGCTGGACGGTGCACGGTGCCGTCGCGGTCTACAAGCCGCACGAGGATGCCATGCCGCTCGCGCTGCAGGACCATGAGAATGCGGTGCGGTACCGGAATGTCTGGGTTAGGGAGCTGAAGCCTACTGAGTGACGAGTGCGGAGTGCGGACTGCGGAGTGCCTCCATTCCGCACTCCGCACTCCAAACTCTGCACTTACTCGCCTGTGGGCCTGTTGATGTTGGAGTACCCCTCGTCCGCGCCCGCCCGGGCGCCGGCGTCCCCGAAAATCTTCTCCCCGTCGAACCGCCCATTCTCGATGAACACCTCGGAGATCTTCCTGCCGGCGGTGACCGATCCGGCGAGGTAGACACCTGACACCGTGGTCTCGAGCGTGTCGGGATTGAGCTTCGGGCGGCCGGTGGTGGAGTCGAACTCGATACCGATCTTCGAGAACAGGTCGAAATCCGGGTGGTATCCCGTGAGGGCGTAGACGCGCTCCGCCGCGACACGTACCCCGCCGCCGAGGACGACGTCGCGGTCCGTGATCTCGACGACGTCGGCACCGAAGCGCGCGGCGATCTCACCGGCCTTGATGCGGTTCTCGAGATCGGGCTTGAGCCAGTACTTCACGCCCGCGGGCAGCGACGCGCCCCGGTAGACCAGGGTGACCTTGGCGCCCGCGCGGAACAGCTGGAGGGCCGTCTCGGCCGCGGAGTTCTTGCCGCCGATCACGACGACGTCCAGGCCGGCGGACCGGTGCGCTTCGTCGAAGTAGTGGGACACGTGCGGCAGCTGCTCGCCAGGGACGCCCAGCGCGTTGGGGTGGTCGAAGTATCCCGTGGCGAGCACGACCCGTTCGGCGATCATGGTGTCGACGCCCAGACGGCCGGCGATGGTGCATTCGAGGCCGTGCGGCGAGGGCACCGCCTTCAGCAGCTTCGCGCCGGTTCGGACCCGCAGCTTCTCCGTCCGCACGACTCCCCGATAGTACTTGAGGGCCTCTTCACGAGTGGCCTTGGCGCCCGCGCACACCAGGGGGTGGCCGCCGATTTCCAGGCGCTCGGGGGTGGTGAAAAAAGTCATCCCGACCGGGTACCGGACGATGGATTCGGCGATGGCGCCGGCGTCGATCACGAGCGGCAGCAGGCCTCTGCGGGTAGCGGAGATGGCACAGGATAAGCCGATCGGGCCGGCGCCGACGATGAGAACGGCTTCGCGGGAACTGGTGGGCATCGCCGGAATCTACTCCTCTAGCGAGGGCGGCAGGGGGGGAGCAGTATTGCGCAGCCACCTCAGCGAGAGCCGGGTGACCGACGAACGAAAGCCCTTGGACGAGGAGATCGACGTCTACGGGATGACGCATCAGGGCCTGGTGCGAAAGAACAACCAGGACCACTTCCTGCTGGGCTCGCTCCGGAAGCAGATGCAGGTGCTGCAGACAAGCCTCCCGCTCGCGGTGGACGTAGGTCCTCCGGACGAGCGGGTGGCATTTCTCGCCATGGTGGCCGACGGGGTCGGCGGCGGGCCGCGCGGTGAGGCGGCCAGCCAGCTCGCCCTCTCGACCATCACCCAGTACGTCACCAACAGCGCACAGTGCTACTACGCGGCCGAGCGGCCCGACGAATCCTTCCTTGAGAATCTTCAGGAGGGTGCGAAGCGGGTGCACGACGAAGTGGTCGCGACGGCCGAGAAGGACCCGGACCTCAAGGGGATGGCGACGACGTTGACGCTATGGCTGGGCGTGTGGCCCCGGGTGTACCTCCTTCAAGTCGGCGACAGCCGCTGCTATCTCTACCGCCGGGGTCAGCTGACGCAGATCTCGCGCGACCAGACCTTGGCGCAGGAGCTGCTCGACCAGGGAGCTCTGACCAAGACGGATGCGATGCGCTCGCCGCTCGCGAACGTCCTGTCGAGCTCGATCGGCGGGGGACAGAGCGCGCCGGTCGTGACGGAATCGCGCAACGAGCGTGGCAACATCTGGCTGCTCTGCAGCGATGGGCTCACGAAGCACGTGTCGGACGAACGGATTACGCAGCGGCTGAAAGAGATGAAGTCCGCCAAAGAGACTGTGCAGGCCTTGGTGCAGGACGCACTCGACGGCGGCGGGACGGACAACGTCACGGTCATCGTCGGGACACCATTCAAGGGGGATGTTTGAAAGACTTCAGCCGTCAGCTGTCAGCCGTCAGCCTGCTCCTCGCGGCCGCGACATCGCTTGCTGGGCAGGGCAAGCCCGCAAGCTGGGTCACGGACTCCGCCGCGCCGTGCGCCGGACTTACAGTCGGCTGGTGGGTGGAGGCGGGGAAGCTGCAGAACATCGTGGGTGCGCGAGGCACCGTCGCGCCGCGTCCTGACGGCAAAGGCCTGGTGCTCCTCTTCGCGACGACGTGTCGGCACTCGACGATCGATGGGACGAACACGGGTCCGGTTGCCCTCGGGGCCGTGATCGTTCGCCTCGAAGCCCGGAAGGATTCGACCAAGCCGGCGGGCACCCGCTGGAGCTCGGCGCCCTTCGTCTACGGCCCGGCCGCGGCGCCCGTGACCGAAATGTTCAAGCTCTACGGGTTCGCGACCGGCACCGGTCCCGTCATTCTGCAGGCCGATTCGACCGGCGGTCATCGCACGGCGCGCTTCGTGATCGAAACCCAGGACGGGAAAGTCGAGGCCAACGCGGCGCTGGGTGACTCGACAGCGCGTTTCGACCTCACGGGTTACCTGGTGTCAGGCGGTCCGGAAGGGGTGTTTGGCGGGCACGAGTGGGCGAATCGGCGATTTGGGACGGCGACCGTGCAGGCGTCAGGCACCACGCTTCTCTCACGTCTCGGCATCACGGGACCACCGGACCTCGCGACCTACGACAGCGGGTTCGGCTGGAACTTCACCCTGAGTCACGAGCATTAGCGTTTCCCTCCCACCCTGAAGGGTGGGCTCGGCACTGCACAACGCTTTAGCGTGATGAATCACCGAGCCCAGGCTTCAGCCTGGGAATGGCGGCCAGAAATCGCTCAGCGAGCTGCTCGGTGCGTTCGTCCTTTTCCTTCCGCGCCTGCGCGAGGATGCGCTCGACGTGCGGCCGGAGCTTCGGCTCTCCCCAGTGGTAGCCGGTCGCCAGCTCGGCCGAGTACGAATCGCCGACGTTCGCTCCTTGGATCAGTGCGTCGGCGGCCGCGGAGTCGAAGTTCGGGTCATCCTTCGGGGGAAGGTTGTAGCGCGGCTCGGGACCATCCGCGTCTTCCTTCATGAACGCGCGGGACATCAGGTCATCCCCCGCGCTTCCAGCTCTTCCAGCGACCGCGGCCAGTCCTCCTTGAGGAGACGCGACATGGCACGGTCCGCCAGCACCTTCCCCCCGGTTTGGCACTTCGGACAATAGTTGACCTCATTCTCGGCGTACCGGATCCGTTGAATCGGGGCGCCACAGTCGGGGCAGGGCTTCCGGAAGCGGCCATGCACCGCCATCCCTTCCCGGAACGCCGTCACCTTCTCCGGGAATCCGTCTTTGGCGTCAGCCTTCAGCCGTTCCGTCCAGGTGGTCAGGATTTCGCGGGTGGCTCTGTGGAGCCGCCCGATCTCGGCCTCGGAGAGTCTAGAGGTCAGGGCGAGAGGGGAGAGGCGGGCGGCAAAGAGGATCTCGTCCGAATAGGCGTTCCCGATCCCGGAAAAGAGCTTGGGGTCGGTCAACGCCCGTTTCAGAGTGTGGTTTTCGAGCGTGAGCGTGGCCCCGAAGGACCGCACGTCGGCGGTCAGGACGTCGATCCCGCCGGGGTCGAGCTGCTTTAGCGCACCCGCGCCGCGCAGAATGTGTAGAGAGGCCCGCTGTTTCTTGCTCACCTCCGTCAGGAGCAGCGAGGCGTGTTCGAAGTCGAGCGCCAGGAGGCCGATGCGCGTAGGAAGAGCGGCGCCCGGAGCTTTCCACTTCAGCCGTCCGGCCACCATCAGGTGCATCACCAGAAACAGATCGTCATCGAGTCCGAAGACGATCCGCTTGCCGAGTCGGCGCAGCGTCTGCACCGTGTGACCGGGAACCGCGGACGCCTGTGGTTCGACGGTGCGCAGCACGAAGGGGCTGCGGATGCGCAGGGCCGTGATGGGACGCCCCAGCACGCGAGGTGCCAGCGCCGCCAGATAGGTTTCGATGTCGGGGAGTTCGGGCATTCGTTCCAATACTAAAGCCAGGAGACCAACCCGTGTACCGTCGGATCGCCGCCTTCAGTCTGCTCGTGCTTGGGTTCGCCGCGGTTCCCGCGGCGGCCCAGCAATTCGGGCCACCCGCTTCCGGTTTCGTAGTCGACAACCCCATCCTGCGGCGCATCTATGCGTTGGGGATGGACAGTTCACGCGCCGAGATGCTCGCACAGGTGCTGTTCGACTCCTTGGGGCCCCGCCTCACCGGGTCTCCCGGCATGGAAGCGGCGCAGGACTGGGCCGTGAACACCTACAAGTCGTGGGGAATCACCGACGCCAAGAAGGAGCAGTACGGGACGTGGCGCGGCTGGCGCCGCGGGATCACGCACATCGATCTCGTCGCGCCGCGGGTGCGGTCGCTCGAGGGCACGATGCTGGCCTGGAGCCCGGGCACCCCGAAAGGGAAGGTGGTGCGGGCGCCGGTGGTCGCAATTCCTGACGTCGCCGACAGCGCCGCGTTCGTCGCCTGGCTTCCGCAGGCCAAGGGCAAGTTTGTGATGGTGTCGTTCCCGCAGCCCACCTGCCGCCCCGATACGAGCTGGGAGCACTGGGCCAGCCCGGCAGTCTATGACTCGATGAAGGCGCGCCGGCAGGCGGCGCAGCAGGCCTGGAATCAGCGGATCGCCCACACCGGGTACGAATACCGGTATGGTCACTACTCGCTCGCACGACGGCTCGAGGCCGCGGGCGCGGCGGGCGTGATCTCGAACTACTGGTCGCAGGGTTGGGGCGTGGACAAGATCTTCGACACCTACGTCGACCACACCCCGGTCGTCGACGTGTCCTGTGAGGACTACGGTCTTCTGTATCGCCTCGCCGAGCACCATCAGGGTCCGGTGGTGGAGATCCAGGCGGAGTCGCAGGCGCGTGGTGAAGTGCCTGTCTACAATGTGGTGGCGTCGATCAAGGGCACCGAGCTGCCCAACGAATACGTGATGCTCT
This sequence comes from Gemmatimonadales bacterium, assembly GCA_035553475.1. Lineage (GTDB taxonomy): Bacteria > Gemmatimonadota > Gemmatimonadetes > Gemmatimonadales > GWC2-71-9 > 40CM-2-70-7. Next base: position 5,450 of record DATNDQ010000030.1, on the reverse strand, counting down.
CGGCGCACTTCGACTCGTGGGATGGCGGGTCCGGCGCGACCGACAACGGCACCGGGACGGTGATGATGATGGAGGCCATTCGGATTCTCTCCATGGTCTATCCCCATCCGCGCCGGACCATTCTTATCGGCGATTGGAGCGGTGAGGAAGAAGGGCTCCTCGGCTCCAAGGGCTTCGTCGCCGATCACAAGGATATCGTGGACAGTCTTCAGGCCCTGTTCAATCAGGACAACGGTACCGGGCACGTCGAGAGCATGAATGCGTCTGGCTATCCGGCGGCTTCGGGGAACCTGGCCCGGTATCTCTCGCAGATTCCGACGGACCTCACGCGGGACATCAAGTTCTCGTTCCCGGGCCTTCCCGGCGGCGGCGGGACCGACCATGCGTCGTTCGTCATGTGCGGCGCGCCGGGGTTCGGGTTGGGCTCGGGACAGTGGGATTACGGGCTCTACACCTGGCACACGAACCGGGACACCTACGACAAGATTTCCTTCGATGATCTGAAGCAGAACGCAACGCTGGTGGCGATGCTGGCCTACCTCGCGTCCGAGGATCCGCAGTTCATGTCGCGGGCCAAGCGGGATGTGATGCCGACTGGCCGGAATGGGCAGCCGATGACGTGGCCCGCCTGCACGCCGGGCGCTCGGAGCACGCCGGCACCTCAGTAGCGGGAATGGGGAAGTGGGAAGAGGGAAGCGTGTCCCCGTCGCGGCACGCTTCCCGCTTCCCTCTTCCCACTCCCGGAGTTGACACTCTACTGTTCCGCATCGAGCTTCGGTGCCCATGCGCCCCCTTCATGCAGCGTCGTTCGGAATGCTCGCGCTCCTCGGCTTCGCCCCTTCCGCTCCACCGCCGGTCGCCTTCAACGACAACCTGGTTCCCGCCGGTGCCCTGAAAAACGGCGCGTGGGAGCTGTCCCTCGTCGCGCAGGTGGGTGAGTGGCACCCATTGGGTGATGAGGAGGCCGGTACCTCGATACTGACCTTTGGCGAAGCGGGGAAGAAGCTCACGGCGCCGGGACCATTGGTCCGGGTGATGCTCGGGACCGTCATCCACGTTCGCGTCCGCAATCTGAGCGACCAGCGGGTCGTGGTGCATGGGTTCTCACGCCGGCACGTCGCCGTGATGGATACGATGATCCTGGCCGCCGGCGCGAGCGGCGAGGCCCGGTTCGTCGCCGACGAACCGGGGACGTTCTACTACTGGGGGAGCACGCACGGCGAGGACGTCAACGACCGGATTCTCGAGGACGCGCATCTGAATGGGGCGTTCGTCGTGGACCCCCCGTCGCCACAGCCGAAGGACCGGATCTTCGTGATCGAGCGGTGGGTTCCGGATACCACCCCCGACGGGAGGCCCGACTTCCCCCGGGAGCTGATGACGTTGAATGGCCGGCCTTGGCCGTACACCGAGCGTTTCACCTTCGACGTCGGGGACTCGGTCCATTGGCGGATGATCAACGTCTCGAGCGACGATCACCCGTTTCATCTCCACGGCTTCTACTATCAGGTGAATGCCCGGGGGGACTTCGCCCGGGACACGGCCTACTGGCCTGCTGAACGCCGGACCGTGGTGACGGAGCTGCTCACCCCCGGGACGACGATGAGCATGGCGTGGAGCCCCACACGCCCCGGTGGTTGGGTCTTCCACTGCCACTTTCCGCCACATATCTGGCCCAATGGCGGCATCCCCCCCGATACGGAGCCGAGAAAGACGCGGGTGCAGCATGTCCTGAACGGGTATCCCGGTGGGGACGGGATGGATCACGACCGCCGCGGCATGGGCGGGCTGATCCTCGGCCTGTACGTGCGCCCCCCTGCCGGATGGCGACCGGCCCCCGTCGGGAATCGTCGCACCCTCCGGCTGGTGGTCGCCTCCGACTCCCAGGCTGGGGACAGCAAGCAGCGGATGGGATACGTATTGGGTGGGGGAGCCATCGGGCACTATGGGCCGCCGCTTGTCCTGAAGCGCGGTGAGCCGACCCGCATCTGGGTGGTGAACCAGATGAAGGAAGGGACCCAGGTGCACTGGCACGGGATCGAGCTGGAGAGCCCCTATGACGGGGTCGCCGGCACGAGTGGGATCGGTGACCAGCGAGCCCACATGATCGCTCCCGGTGACTCGTCCCTGGTGCTGATGACGCCGCCGCGGGCCGGGACGTTCATCTACCATACGCACCTGAATGACGTTCATCAGTTGACGCGCGGGCTGTACGGGGCGCTGGTGGTGCTGGATTCCGGGCAAGTGTGGAATCCCGACAGCGACCTGGTCTTCATCGCGGCGGACGATGGCCATCAGGCGTCGACCCTGAATGGCGGATACACCGCCGACACGATCACCCTGCACGCGCACGTTCCGTATCGGGTGCGGATGATCAACATCGCGGTCTTTGACGCGACCCTGCGATTTCAGTTGACCTACATGAACGCCCCGGTGGACTGGGTGACGCTCGCCAAGGACGGCGCGAATCTGCCCCCCTGGCAGCGAAGGGATACTGAGGCACGACAGTCCCTGAGTGTGGGCGAGACGTACGATGTGCAGATCCAGTCTCCGGATAGCGGCACCCTAGCCCTCGAGTTGCGCACGCTGTCCGGGGAGCTGCGCGGGCGACAGGTGATTCACTTCAGACCCTGAGGAAGCAATGCGGAATGCGGAATGCGGAATGCGGATGGCGCTGGGGATGAGCCTCGGGCTCCCAGCCGCACTCTTCGGACAGCACAAGCATTATCTCGCCGCAACTCCGAAAACCGTCGCCTGGGGCTATTACAGTGCCGCCGCCAAACCCGTTCTCACTGTTGCGTCTGGTGATACCGTCGACGTCGAAACGCTCCTGACGAACGTTCCTGACCGCCTCGCGGCCGCCGGCGTGCCGGCCGATCAGATTCAGCAGTCCCTCAAGGACATCGTGACGCAGGTGACGGACAAAGGGCCGGGGGGACATATCCTCACCGGCCCGATTTTCGTTCAGGGTGCCGAGCCGGGTGACGTGCTGGAAGTGAAGATCCTTTCCATCCGCTATGCGATTACCTACGGCTACAACGGCTGCGGCGGGTTTCTTCCCGAGAATTGCACGACCCCGCGGACCCGGATCATCCAGCTCGACACGGTCGGCAACGTGGCCCGACTCGACTCGGGGATCGTGATTCCCCTCCATCCTTTTTTCGGTTCGATCGGCGACGCGCCATCGCCCGATTCGGGCCGGGTCTCGAGCAACCCACCCGGGGTGCATGCCGGGAATCTCGACAACCGTTCGCTGATCGCCGGGACGAGTCTTTTCATCCCCGTGCACGCGCCCGGAGCACTCCTGGAGATCGGGGACGGCCACGCGGCACAGGGTGACGGCGAAGTGGATCAGACCGCGATCGAGACATCGCTCCTGGGGCGCTTCCAGCTCATCGTCCACAAGGACATGCGCTTCACGTGGCCTCGCGGTGAGACGCCGACGGAGCTGATGACGACGGGGACCGATCGCGACCTCACCAAGGCCACGCAGATCGCCACGCAACAGATGATCGAGATGTTGATGCAGGTGAAGGGGCTCTCGCGCATGGAGGCGTACCGGATGGCCAGCATGGCCGCCGATCTGCACATCGCGGAGCTGGTGGATCAGAACGTCGGTGTGTACATGACCATCCCCAAGTCCGTGTTGGGTGTGACTCACTTCTAGGAGCCGATGTGACCTCTCGCCGTGATTTCTTCGTGCGCACCGGGCAGGTGGGTGGCGCGCTCGCCATCGCCCCCAAACTCCGTTGGACCATCCCGTCGGCGTCAGGCGCGGCGACGGTCGCGGGCCCAATCCCTGCGGACCTGCTCTCGGGTCTCACATGGCGCATGCTCGGCCCCTTCCGCGGTGGGCGGACCGACGCGGTCTCGGGGGTCCCCGGACGCCCCGAGGAGTTCTACTCGGGATCGGTGAACGGCGGTCTCTGGAAGACGATCGACGGCGGCAGGGTCTGGCAGCCGATCTTCGACGATCAGCCGGTCGCGTCCATCGGCGCTATCGCCGTCGCGCCGTCGTCACCCGACACGGTCTACGTCGGCAGCGGCGAATCGACCCTTCGCGACTCCACCGGGTTCGGCAACGGCGTCTACAAGTCGACCGACGCAGGGCTTACCTGGACCCATCTGGGACTCGACAATACCCATCACATCGGCCGGGTGGCGGTCGATCCCAGGAACGCCGACATCGTCTTCGTCGCCGCGATCGGGCACTTCTACGCCGACAGCGCGGATCGCGGGATCTACCGGTCGACGGACGGTGGGAAGACCTGGAAGAAGGTGCTGGACAAGGGGCCGTCCGTGGGCGGCGTCGACGTCGCGATCGATCCGTCGAACCCCAGGAACGTCTTCGCCTGCCTCTGGAATACGCGGCGCCCGCCCTGGTTCACGTATGCCCCGACGAACGGCCCTGGTGGCGGCCTCTACAAGTCCACCGACGGGGGCGACACGTGGATGCAGATGATGCGAGGGTTACCGGCGGAGGGGATCGGGCGTTCGGGCGTGGCGATTGCGGCATCGCAGCCCTCCCGGATGTACGCGGTGATCGACTGCCTCGTGCCGGAGCCGGGGGCGACGGTCCAGCCGCCCCGCCCGGGCGGGTTCGGGCGCGACACGACGCCGAGGCAGGGAGGGTTCTTCCGGTCGGATGATGGCGGGGAAACGTGGACGCGCACGTCCGCCGATCAGGCGCTCTGGGGACGTGGCTGGTACTTCGAGCAGGTCGTCGTCGATCCGAAAGATCCCGATGCCGTGTTCGTGTCGAACGTCTCCGTTTCGCGGTCACTGGACGGTGGCAAGACGTGGGCGCCGGTACGGGGCTCCCCGGGGGGCGATGACTACCACCAGCCCTGGATCTCGCCCGACGACTCGAACACGCTGATCGTCGCCTCCGATCAGGGCACCGTCATTTCGCGGAATGCGAAGGCTGCCGATCCGCGCCACCTGACCTGGAGCTCCTGGCTCAACCAGCCGACGGCCCAGATCTACCACGTGTCAGTCGATCCCCGGTTCCCGTACTGGGTCACCGGTGCGCAACAGGATTCGGGATCGGTGGCGGTCCGGTCGCGAGGCAAATTCGCGCAGATCTCGATGCGCGACTGGGAACCGATCGGAGCCGGGGGCGAAAGCGGGTACACGGCCGGCGATCCGCTGCACCCCGGCGTGATCTACGGCGGCTCCGGTGGCCGGTATGACCTCGAGCTGAATCGCGAAGTGCCGGGGACGACCGCACCGAAAGCGAAGGAAGAGGGAGTGACGGAGCGGCACGACTGGACGCAGCCGCTGGTGCTGTCACCCGCGGATCCGCACGCGCTGTACTACGGCACGCAGTTCCTCTATAAGTCCACCGACACGGCCAAGACCTGGACCGAGATCAGTCCTGATCTCACGAGGGCCCAGCCCGGCATTCCGAAGAGCCTGGATCAGACCGCCGCGGCCGATCAGGGCAACAA
>DATNDQ010000029.1:0-2061 GCA_035553475.1 Gemmatimonadales bacterium | reverse complement strand
GTCCAGCGGATTTCCGGACTGCTCAAGCTCACCCGCGAGAAGACCCCCGAAAAAATCGAGCTCGCGTTGATGCCCCTCGTGCCCCGCCCCAGGTGGACCGTATTCTCGCACCTGCTCATCCTTCACGGTCGGAAGACCTGCATCGCCCGGCGCCCCCTCTGCGGCGAATGCCGGATCTCCGATCTCTGCCCGAGCGCCGACCTGTGACCATCGCCCTGACCGGAATCGACCGCGACGCCCTCGTCGCCACCCGACGTGACCTCCACCAACACCCCGAGCTGGGGAATCAGGAAACCCGGACCAGCACGCTGGTCGCCGAGCGGCTCACGGCGTCCGGCTATGCGGTGACGGCGGGTGTCGGGAACACCGGAGTGGTCGGGGTACGGGGATCAGGAGGCCGGTGCGTCCTCCTGCGCGCGGACATGGATGCCCTGCCCGTGCAGGAGGCGAACGAAGTCCCCTACAAGTCGAGACACGCCGGGAAAATGCACGCCTGCGGCCACGACGGGCACGTCGCGATCGGTCTTGAAGTCGCGCGGCGGCTGGGGACAGCGTCGCTCCCCGGGACGGTGAAATTCGCGTTTCAACCCGCCGAGGAGATCTCCGATGGCGCGCAGGCGATGATCCGCGCCGGCGTACTCGACCGTCCCAAGGTCGACGCCGCGTTCGGCCTTCATCTGTGGAACGACCTTCCGGCGGGCACCATCGGCATCATGCCCGGACCGGTGATGGCGTCCGTCGATGAGTTCGAGATTACCATCGTCGGACGTGGCGGCCACGCCGCGGCTCCCCATCAGACCATCGACCCCGTCCTCATCTCGGCCCACCTGATCACGGCCCTCCAAAGCCTGATCTCCCGCCGGCGAGATCCCTTCGAGGAAGGGGTCCTGTCGGTCACGCAGGTCTCGGCGGGTCACGCGTTCAACGTCATCCCGGGGACCGCGGAGCTGCGAGGCACCGTGCGGACCTTCGGGGGCCGGTTGTGGGACGAAGCACCGAAGCTCGTCGAAGACACCGCGAAGGGCGTCGCCTCCACCTTTGGCGGCACCGTCAACGTGCGGTTCCGCCGGCACACCAAGCCGCTGATCAATGACCAGGCGATGGCCGGGCTGATGCGCGACGTGGCGACGGAGATCGTCGGCGCGAAGAACGTTCGGACGGGCATTCGGACCATGGGCGGCGAGGACATGTCCTTCTTTCTCGCCAGTGTGCCCGGCTGCTTCGCGTTCGTCGGCTCCGCGACCCCGAACCGCCCGGCATCGCCCCATCACAGCCCGACCTTCGACATCGACGAGTCCTCGCTCGAGATCGGCGTCGAGCTGCTCTCGCGTACGGCCGTGCGGTACCTCGGGGCGTAGTGACGAATCTCCTCGGCGCAGAGGCCTCGGCCTACCTCAAGTCGGCAGCCCACCAACCGGTCTCCTGGGAGCCCTGGGGCGAGGGCGCGTTCGCGCGCGCGAAGGCCGAGGACAAGCCCATACTGCTCGACATCGGAGCAGTCTGGTGCCACTGGTGTCACGTGATGGACGGCGAGTCGTACGAGGATCCCGCGGTCGCCGAGGTATTGAACCGCGAGTTCGTCTGCGTGAAGGTCGACCGGGACGAACGCCCCGACGTCGACGCCCGCTATCAACGCGCAGTCCAGGCGATCTCCGGACAGGGCGGCTGGCCCCTTACCGCATTCCTCGATTCGCAAGGCCGTGTGTTTTATGGCGGCACCTACTTCCCGCCCGATCAGAACCACTATGGGCGTCCCGGATTCCGGACCATGCTCATGGAAGTCGCGCGCCGGTATCGGGAAGACCGCGAGAAGTTGCTGAACAACGCCACCGAGCTGGCCCAGCGCCTGGGCGAGGCGCTGGATGAAACCGGGAAGGGCGAGGCCGCGGAAGGCGTGCTCGTGACCGGTGCCGATCAGATGGCCCGCCTGTTCGACGTGAGGTATGGCGGATTCGGCGGCGCGCCCAAGTTCCCGCACCCCGGCGCCTGCGAGTTTCTCCTCGCGCGCTGGTGGGATACACGGGAAGACTGGCCCCGGGAAGTCGTGACCAGAACCCTGGA
>DATNDQ010000028.1:0-2694 GCA_035553475.1 Gemmatimonadales bacterium | reverse complement strand
GACCCCGACTGGAATCCCGGGACTCGACGAGGTAACTCGGGGCGGCCTGCCCCGCGGCCGAACCACGCTGGTGTGCGGCAGCGCCGGGTGCGGCAAAACGCTCCTCGCCATGGAGTTCCTGGTCCGGGGCGCCCTCGAGTTTGGCGAGCCCGGCGTCTTCCTGTCGTTCGAGGAAACCTCCGAAAACCTGGTGGAAAACGCGCGCTCCTTGGGATTCGATCTACAGCGTTTGCGAAGCCGCCGGCTCCTCACCCTCGAGCATGTTCACCTCGAGCGCTCTGAGGTGAGCGAGGCCGGCGAATACGACCTCGAGGGACTGTTCATCCGCCTGGGCCACGCCATCGACGCCATCGGTGCGAAGCGAGTGGTGCTGGACACGGTCGAGCTGCTCTTCTCGGCATTGGCCGATCGATCAGTGGTCCGTGCCGAGCTGGCCCGCTTGTTCCGCTGGCTCAAGGCCAGAGGGGTAACGGCCATCGTGACCGGGGAGCGGGAAGGCGACCAACTGACCCGCTACGGACTCGAAGAATACGTCTCGGACTGCGTCATCGTGCTCGATCAGCGCGTGGTCGACCAGAGCGCCACCCGGCGCTTGCGGATCCTCAAGTACCGCGGCTCCGCACATGACGGCAATGAGATCCCCTTTCTTATCGATGAGGGAGGGGTGTCCGTCCTCCCGATCACGTCCCTGGGACTGGCCCACCGGGCGTCCACCGAGCGTCTCTCCACCGGCGTGGCCGGGTTGGACGGGATGTTCGGCGGCCGGGGGTACTTCCGCGGGAGCAGCGTGCTCCTCTCCGGGACGGCGGGCACCGGCAAGTCCAGCCTGGCAGCGCAATTCGTGGAAGCCGCCTGCAAGCGGGGCGAAAAGTGTCTGTATCTCGCCTTCGAGGAGTCACCACCGCAAATCGCTCGAAACATGCGGTCGATCGGCGTTCGGCTGCAGCCGTGGCTGCGCCGGGACCGCCTCCGGATCCACGCGCAACGGCCGACGGCCCTGGGGCTGGAGGCCCACCTGGTGGCGATCCACCGGATGATCGACGCCTGGCGGCCCCAGATCGTGGTGATGGATCCCGTCACCAATCTCATCGCCGTCGGGAGTCACATCGAAGTGAAGGCGATGCTCGCACGGCTCATCGATTTCATGAAAACCCGGCAGATCACCGCCCTGTTTACGTCGCTGACCGATGGCAGTGGCGCGTCGGAGCAGACCGACCTCGGCGTCTCGTCCCTGATGGACATCTGGATGCTGCTTGGAAACCCGGAAGCCAACGGGGAGCGCAACCGCGCCGTCCAGATCGTGAAGGCGCGTGGCATGGCCCACTCGAACCAGGTCCGGGAATTCGTGATGACCAGGCGAGGGATCTCCCTCGTGGACGTCAGCCGGGCGGCCGACGGGAGCGTGGCGGTCGGGTCGACTCGTGGCGCGCAGCAGCGCCGTACGCCATGAAGAAGACGCCGCGGAGCATCTGGCGTCTGCGGCTCTATGTCGCCGGACAGACCCCGAAGTCCATCACAGCCCTTGCCAACCTGAAGCGCCTCTGCGATCAGCACCTCGCCGGCCGGTACCGCATCGAGGTGGTCGATCTCGCGGACCAGCCGCACCGGGCCGGTCAGGACGATATCGTCGTCGTGCCGACCCTGGTGCGCCGGCTCCCGCTTCCCATCCGCAAGATCATCGGCGACCTGTCGCAGTCCGAAAAAGTGCTGGTGGGCCTCAACGTGACCCGAGACGACCGTGGCGAGTAGGAAGCGGGCGGTACGCGATCCCAGTCTGTCCGAGTTGCGGCGCCGGCTCCGGGCCGCCGAGGATACGCTCCGAGCCCTTCAGGACGGGGACGTCGACGCCCTGGTGGTCACCCGTGCTGGAGATCAGCACGTGGTGACGTTGCAGGGCACGGATCTGCCCTACCGGGTCCTGCTCGAACAGATGGATGCAGGGGCGGTGACCCTCACACTGGACGGCATGATCGTCTACTGCAACGGACGTTTCGCTGAGCTTGCTCGGACACCGGTGGGTCGCATCGTGGGGAAGGAGCTGACCACCTTCGTTGCGCCCAGGGGGCGCGCGGCCCTGCGGACCCTCCTGGAGGGCGCCCGCGCTGACAAGACGCGGGGGGAGTTCGAGCTCCGCGGATCGAAGGGCGCTCCCGTAACCGTTGCGCTCAAGTTCGCTCCGTTGCGGCTCGCCGGGAGCGATCAGGCCAGCGGGGTCATCGGCATCGTCACCGATGCCACCGAGCAGCGGCGCCAGGAGGAGATCCGAACTCACCTGATTCAGCAAGTGATGACCGCCCAGGACCAGGAGCGGTCCCGCATCGCCCGCGAGCTGCACGATGAGACCGGGCAGTCCCTCACCGCGGTCTTGGTCGGCCTGCGGGCGATCGAGCAAGCACGCAGTGTGGCGGAGGCCGTCGAGCTCGCCGAACGGCTGCGGGAGATGGCCGCCCAAACGCTCGACGAGGTGGGTCGCCTGGCGCGGGGGCTGCACCCCCGCATTCTCGACCACCTCGGACTCGCGGTGGCAGCGACGCGGCTGGTGCAGGGGTTCTCCCGTCAGCACGGAATCGTCCAGGACACCCGTATCGAGGGACTTGACTCCCAGCAACCGTGGCCGCTCCTGGACAATACCATCTACCGCGTGCTCCAGGAGGCGCTCACCAATGTGGCGAAGCATGCCAAGGCCGGTCGAGT
>DATNDQ010000027.1:0-20880 GCA_035553475.1 Gemmatimonadales bacterium | reverse complement strand
TCGACGGGGGCAGGGAGTAGTCGCTGGCGAAGTGAACCAATTGGAGCGTCAAGTCCTCTCGCCGCGGAGTGTTTGACGACACTCGCCTGACATCGACATCCGGTGTCAGGCTTTCACTTGCCTGTTCCCTGACACCGACGTCTGAAACCCCCTGCCAAACCCTGCGTCATATGGCTATCCCATAGAACTGATCCGTACCACGGAGGACGGTATGAAACGTGAGCGGGCGGTGCAGGTCGCATTGGTCCTGGTGGGCTTGCTCTATCTGTCCTGGTTCATCCCCCTGCTCCAATCGCTGGGGCAGTCCAGCTGGATTCAAGGAAATCAGGAAGCTTTTCCGATGTTCACGACCGTCAACACGGTGCTTGGGATCTTTCTCCTGCTGGCCGTCAGGAGGCCGACCCAGCATCGCTTGCTGATCGCCTTTGGCGCCTGGTCGAGTCTTGCCCACGCAGCCACAATGGGGATCATGACGGCGGAAGCCCGGGCCCACGGGATTCCCAGAAGCCCCCTGGACGTTGTCGTCATTGGTTCGGCGGGAGTCGTGCTCCTGGCAGTCCTGGCAGGGCTTCGGGAGAAACAGCCATCCTCATCGGGTCCCGCCCCGATCAGTGCGCCGCGTCTGGCTGAAGGCTGAGGCCGTGATGGTCAGCGGGACATAAGGGGGTAGACATACTACATCCATAGATGTAGATATCCTACATCCTATGACCGACGCGCGCGCGCTCTCCCGCATCGAGCTCCTGCAGGGCACCCTCGATCTGATCATCCTCCAGACCCTGCGATGGGGACCGCGACATGGCTACGGCATCGCGCAGATGATCCGGTCGTCATCCGCAGATGTGCTCCAGGTCGACACCGGCTCCCTCTACCCCGCCCTGCACCGCCTCGAGCGGAAGGGATGGATCGCCGCTTCGTGGAGCACCTCCGAAAACAATCAGCGCGTCCGGGTCTATACGCTGACCGCGAAGGGCGGAAAACAGCTCGAACGCGAGCGATCGCAATGGGAGCAGCTGAGCCGAGCCATGGGCGCGATTCTCGCTCCTCCGGCCCGGAGTGAACCATGACACCGCCCGACGACGAGATCCGGGAAGAGATCGAAGCCCATCTCCGCCTCGCCATCACCGAGAAGATGGCCCGAGGGGCGTCCCGCGAGGATGCGGAGCGCGCGGCGCGCCAGGAGTTTGGGAACGTCACGCACGTCGCCGAGGTGACCCGGGAGGCCGGCTACAGCCTCTGGCTCGAGCGCCTCAGCCAGGACCTGCGATACGGGTGGCGGGCCCTCCGCCGCACCCCGGCCTTCACGACGGTAGCCGTGGCGACGCTGGCGCTGGCGATCGGAGCCAATAGCGCGGTCTTCACGGTCGTGAACAGCGTGCTGCTCGCCCCCCTCCCCTTCCGCGATCCGGGGAGCCTGTACGTCGCCTCCTTCATCCCGACCAACATTCCGTTCGAGCTCCCGCCCAGCCTCGATGACAAGGTCTACGTCGACTATCGGCGGCGGGCGACTCGCCTCACGACCATCACCGGATACCAGCAGCAGGACGTGACGCTGAGCAACCCGGGCGAAGCCACCCGGCTCCCCTGCGGGCTCATCGCGGCGACGTTCTTTGATGTGTTGGGTGTCCAACCCGTGCTCGGACGCGGCTTCACGGCCGACGACGAGCACCCGGGCAGCCAGGCCGTCGTCATCCTGAGTGACCACCTCTGGCGCACGCGCTTTGGCGCCGATCGCGGCATCCTGGGAAAGGCGATCACCATCGACGGGGTTCCCCAGGTCGTCGTCGGCGTCATGCCACCCGGTTTCGACTTCCCCGACGCGTCCGAGCTCTGGTCGCCGTTGTCCCTGCCCACCAGCCCCAACATTTCCACCTTCCTGTCGGTCGTCGGCCGCCTCCCTGCCGATGCCACTCCGGCGCAGGCACTGGCCGAGCTGGAGGCGATCGCGCAGCCCAAGCCCCCGGACCCGCGGGCACGGAGGGGCGATCGGTTCGCGGCCCGCGTCATTCCCCTCAAGGACGCCGTGATCGGCAGCGGGCGTACGCCGCTCCTCGTGTTCGCCGGCGCCGTGGGCTTCGTCCTGCTCATCGCCTGCGCCAACGTCGCCAACCTGCTGCTCATCCGCTCAGCGACCCGCCGCCATGAGATGGCCGTCCGCGTGGCACTCGGCGCCAGCCGGTCGCGCATCGCCCGGCAGCTCCTCACGGAGAGCGTGATGCTCGCGCTGATGGGCGGCGCCGCCGGATCGTTCGTGGCGATCGGAGGCGTGCGCGCCCTCCTCGCCATCGCCCCGCTCGACCGCATTCCCCGCGTCGATGAGGTGCACGTCAACGGGTGGGTGCTCGCCTTCACACTGGCGGTTTCGGTGGTTACCGGCATCCTCTTCGGACTCGCGCCGGCCCGGAGCGGCGCGCGGCATGAGCCACAGGAAGCCCTCGGTCAGGGCGCCCGGCTCGTGAGCGGGCCACACCAGCGCCTGCGTTCCGTGCTGGTCACGGGTGAGATCGCCCTCGCGCTGATTCTCCTCACCGGGGCGGGGCTCATGATCAAGAGCTTCGTCCGCATGCGCATGCTCGATACCGGGTACAATGCCTCCGGCGTCGTGGCGATGAGCGTGGAGCTGCCGTCGACCGCCTACCCCGACTCCACCCGCCAGCGGGCATTTCACGCCCAACTGCTGGACCGGCTCGCCCACATCCCCGGCGCGAGCGAGGTGGCGGCGGCGTCCTTCCGCCCGATGAGCCAGGTGGGAGTGATGGGGAGCCTCGTGGTCGACGGCCCCGTCAAGCCACCCGACCAGTACAGCGTCGACAAGCCCGTGGTGAGCACCGGGTATTTCACGACCATGGGGATACGGATACTCGCGGGGCGCGACTTCACCCCGGCCGACCGGGCAGGGGCCCCCGGAGTCGTCATTGTCAGTGAAGCCGTCGCCCACCAACTCTGGCCATCAGAGGACGCCGTTGGGAAGCGAGTCGCGGAAGGGACGGGACGCCCCGGCCCGGTCAAGTGGCTCACCGTCATCGGGGTGGTCTCGGACATCGTGCAGGATGGGAGCTTGGACCGGCATTCGACCGTCTACTTTCCCTACCTGCAGACGGCGACACGTTGGATGACCTTCGTCGTTCGCCCGGCATCAGGGGTCAAGGTCGCGTCCGCGATGCGCGCGGCTCTGCGTGAGGTCGACCCAGCGGTGCCGGCGCAGTCCCTGGAGACGATGGACCAGTCCATGATGGAAAACATCGCGGAACCGGTGTTTCAGATGCGGGTTCTGGCGACCTTCGCGCTGCTCGCCCTGCTGCTCGCCGTCATCGGCACGTACGGCGTACTGGCGTACGACATCACTGAACGCACCCGCGAAATCGGGCTGCGCCTGGCCCTCGGCGCCACGCCTGGAACGGTGTTGCGCATGGTGCTGGGCCGGACCGCGGTCCTGGCCCTCCTCGGAGCGGGGATCGGCATGGCCGGAGCGCTTGCGCTCACCCGGCTGCTCTCGAAGTCCCTCTTTGAAGTGCGCCCCAACGACCCCTCGACCCTGATCGGTGTCTCGGTCGTCCTGTTCCTTGCGGCTCTCGCGGCCGGATACCTCCCGGCGCGGCGCGCGACCCGGATTTCGGCGATGACGGCACTGCTGCACGACTGAGCGGATCCGCCGTTGCAGGAGCCCCGCATCGGATGCCGGTGCGGGGCTTCTCTTTTTCCAGCCTCTTACGCGGAAGGCCGAACGTCTTAGGTTCTTGCTCTGGGCGGTTTGCGCAGTGGGACGGGGTCGACCGCGTGTGCGCCGTGGGGAGTGAGGCTCGATCACTGTGAAGAAGTCAACCATCGTGAGCACGCTTGTGGTCGGCATCGCCGCAATCATTGTGATTGCCGCCGGCGGATCGTACTTCGTAGGGATGGCTGTTGACGCCACGTATTCGCGCGACTGGTACTCAGCGAGTACCGAAAACGCCCAATACCGCCACGTGTTCGTGAAGTCGCTGACGGTCCGGCCATCCAGCCTTGTCTTGAATGACTCCGTGGCGTGGACGGTCACGGACGCCTGGATCGAGCACCCCACCAGAGTTACTCATCCCTGGTTGATCATGCGTCGTGAGGTGCAGGACTCTGGCTATCGGCTCGTGATCAACTTCGCCCAAGTCGCCAGGGATGCGGCCGTCTGGACCCATGGGAAGGATCGCTCCTTCGGGGGTGGCGACTTGGAAGTGGATGGCAGCGCAGACGTGGCACAGTCGGGAAACGCCTACATCCACACGGTCTACAAGGAATCGGCACGACCCTTCCCTGACACCGTTCGGCTCTCACTGCAGAGCAAGCGGTCGTCGGCTCACTAAATGCATAGCCCGACGTCCTCCTGCTACACCACCGCTCTCCCTGGAGCCTCCGAGTGATTCGGTTCGGCGCCTGCCTGGCGGTCGCTGTCATCGCGGCTCCCCTGGCCGGTCAGCAGCCCGCCATCTACCGCGCGCAACCTGACACGCAATTCCTGATGGTGATCAACCCGTACCACATGTATTGGGTACGGGGAACAGACACCGTGAGCCAGCCGATCCTCGAGGCGCAGGTGGAGACGGAAGTGTGGCGACAGGTCCAGGGCCAGCTCGAGGTCTTCGATCGCGTAGCCGATCTGAACACCGCCCGGACCGTGAAGTACGACACGTTCACCGTCAGCCCGCGGGGAGTCATCCAGCCCCTGAAGGGCAGGGCCCTCGGATTCACCGACGACAACGATCTCGTACCTCACCTTCCCGACCGCCCACTCGCGCCCGGGACCGCCTGGTCAGACACGGTGCAGACCAAAAGTGGCGGGCCCGCCGGTGACGGGCTGCTCTCCCTCGCGCGCGTGTATCGCGTGCTGCGCGTCTTCGATTCCGCGGGGATGCATCTCACCGAAGTCGCTGCGACCGGCACCGTACACTACCGCGACAGCTGGTGGGTGGATTCGGCGGCGGGAAAGCTGGTCTCACTCGACGCTATCGGCCCGCACAGGGAGGGATTCCTGCTCGCTGCCCGGGATGGCCGGCTGGTCTCGCGGTGGTGGTCGATGAACCTCGTTGGACGCGGAGTGCTCCCGGGTCCCGATGGACCGGACACCGTCCCCGCCGGCCTCGTCTCATCTCAATCCGAGTCGCCCATCTCGAGGGATCGGGCCCGTCTCCTGACGCGCGACCTCCCCGGGCCCGACACCACCTTCACCTACAATCGCGGCGTCGTCTTCGTTCACACCGTGCAGCACGACTCCACGCACGTTGCGTCCGGGATGGCTCGGGCGGACGGCCTCGTGGGGACCGCCGACGCTCACTATCACCACGGGTCAGTGGTGTCCTTCTCGGCAACCTGGACCGATACCGCCGCAACGGCGCGGCGCATCTCGATATCGGCGTCCCACGACTCCCTCCGGGTAACGGATGTAAGCCATGCCG
This sequence comes from Gemmatimonadales bacterium, assembly GCA_035553475.1. Classification (GTDB taxonomy): domain Bacteria; phylum Gemmatimonadota; class Gemmatimonadetes; order Gemmatimonadales; family GWC2-71-9; genus 40CM-2-70-7. The sequence continues at coordinate 15,457 of DATNDQ010000027.1, read as the reverse complement.
ACACCGTGCTCGCCCCGCCAACGGCGTGGTGGGGAGTCGCTGACTATGCGATGGGAGAGTTGCTGGTGCCTGCGTTCCTGGCACATGCGTCCGACACGGCGGCCGCGCCATTCGCGGTCTACCGTCCCTTCGCCCGACACTGGGACACCGGGACGGCCAAGGTCCGTCCGCTCGGGGAGTACCTGCTCGCCTCATACCGACTCGGAACCGACACCGCATCGACCTACCTGCTGATCTCGCGATCCGGCGAGCTGCTGATGGGTGAGAACAGCGATCCCACTGGAGCCAATCGGATGCCGGCCGAGGGGACGCCGAAGCGGGCGGTGCTGGACGCCTTTCTGAAGACACTCCAATCACGATGAGCGCTAAGATCCTTGCAGTGGTCGAACGACGAACGCGGGCGAATGAGGGCGCGGCGCCGTGGACCACGACGCCCCTGCCGGCAAGCACCTTCGTGCGCCTGTCAGGCGACACCGACGATCAGGAGATCGGGGCCGTTGTCTGGCAGTTGACGTGTTACAACCGGCTCGGGACCGCTGAGCCCCTGCGCTCGGCCTCCACCGCCGATCATTTCGTACTCCCGGGTGGTCTGGCCTTTGAAGACGATGCCGGGCGTCTCATCACTCCGGGTTGCTGTGCAGGGCTCGAAACGTGGAGGGAGTGGTCTTCGGTTCCAGCCGACGGAGGCTCCCCCTGGATGGGGCACGACCCGGCACCCTGGGTCGAAGAAAAGGGAGAGATCCTTCGAGTTTGGGCCGACGGCGGACTGAGCGCGCTCAAGCCAGGCGAGCTCCACATCGACTTCCGCCGCGACGAGCTCGCGTTTCAGCTTCGCAGAGTTGAGGGAGATCTTCAGGCCTTTCTCGTGCGGCTCGAGGCCTGGGTCAATTCGGTGGATCCGGCCGTCACCGCGGCCTTCGCCTCGCGCTTCGACCAGATGTTCCAGATTACACGCGAAGGATCACGGCCCCGCGTAGCGTAGCTCCTCGTATCAACAGGCCGTCCACCCCTCCCACACCGCCAACGGGCGGGCCCGCCACGCGAATTGCCGCATGGATCCTTGAGCACCGGGCCGCAACGGCTATGCTGGGCTTCAGCGTTTGGGTTGCCGGTGTCCGTCACGCTGAAACAGGGAGCCGAACATGAATAGAAGGATTGCGGTAGCAGTGATCACCTCTCTCATGCCCGTGGTCGCTGGCGCACAGGGAGCAACCTCCACCTCTCCCTCCCCCTACCCGACCACCATGGTTGCCGTCGGCCGGTACCGAATGGATCGTGACGCGGAGATCGCCCTGGCGAAGAGCGCCGCGCCGGCATCCATCTCGGATAGTGCCGACGTCATGGTCCTGGGTGCGGCGGGATACGAAACGGCCGTGAAGGGGAAGAACGGGTTCGTGTGCATCGTGGGACGCGCCTGGTCGAGAGACTTCGGACTGGACGATTTCTGGAGTCCGAACACGCGGGCACCCGTCTGCTTCAACGCGGCGGCCGTGCGCTCGGTCCTCCCCTGGTATCTCATCCGGACAAAGTGGGCCCTCTCAGGGATGACCGAGGCCGAGATGGAAGCCCGGTCCAGGAAGTCCCCGCTGGCCGCGGGCATCCGCGCGCCGGAGCCCGGTGCGGTGGGGTTCATGCAGTCGAAGCAGGGCTACATCAACGAGGACGTGAAAGGGCCGTGGCACCCGCACGTGATGTTCTACGCGCCCCTCACCAAACCTGGGACCGACCCCGCCGCGTGGGGCGCCAACTTTGCCGGGTCGCCTCTCCACGTCAACGATGCAGCGACCGCGAACTACACCACCTTCGCGGTTCCGGTCACACAGTGGTCGGATGGTACGCCGGACAAGTAGGGTAACGGCGATCCCCGCCGAGAAGGAAACAAGCCCTGCATCAAATGCCGATGCAGGGCTTTTGCCCGCGCATCACGCCCGGACCCGCCCTGTGAAATTCAACGGGTCCCGGAGGACCTGCAGGGCCCGGTAGTAGAACAGCGCGGTCGGATGACGGCTATCGCTGGAGAGCCGCTTCAGCCACGTCAACTCCCCCGCGGTCGCTGTTCCACCCATCGTGGGATCATTCAAGAATGCCCGGAACCCGGGCTCTTCCTCCGCCGGCGCCTCGAGGGCCTGTTCGGTGAACTCGAATCGCTGGTCCGGCACCGTGGTCAACCGGCGGTTCAACGTCACTTTGAGCCCGAAGGTCACGAGATCGATATCCCACGAGTCGATCAGCGGCCCCAGAAACGCCTCGCCGTCCCGGAGGGAGAGATGGAAGATGTCGGTGTCGAGGAACTCGAGGGTGCGCACCCGCGTACGCTCGTAGCTCCGCCCGGTCCGACGCGCCACCCCGCGGGTCCATCGCTCGTTCTCCAGCTCCTCCTTCGCCGCGCGCTTCGTGACGTCCAGCAGCTTCTGCGCCACCAGACGCTCGAGCTCCCCGAACGGCTGCTTCTCGAAGATGGCCCGCACCGCCGCGGCCTTGGCGGGGTCGCACTTGTTGAGGATGAGCGCGCGCAGGTCCGGGAAGAGCGGGACCGGGACCGCCTCGTCCCCCAGGGTCCGCTTCAGCTGCTCCCTTCGCTGGAAGGCCGCCAGGCGCGCCAGCTCTCCGCGGGGGAGCTGCAGGAACTTGTCCATCCGGCCGTAGATGTCGGTCCGGCCCGGCGCCGGCGGCGCCTTCTTCCGCTTCAAGAGCTGCGAGATGTAGGACTCGGTCACCTGGGCCGCCCGCGCGAGATCCCGCTGCTCCAGCCCCAGGGTGGCCAGGCGCGCGCGAATCAACAGAGGTACGTCCATGCGAATCCTCACAGTGGCAGAGCCGAGAAACTGAACTTCTTTTGGTTAAGTAATAATCTATTAGATATCCATCACTTGACAATGGTGGTTCATCCTGATAGAGTGAGGTTGATTGGCAGTGCTAGCAGTACGCTGGATCGCAAAACCCGAGGAGTTGCAAAATGTTCGCACGTAACGTGACGCTGCATCTGAAGCCGAACACCGCCCCCGAATTCACCCGTACCGTGGAAACCGACGTCCTGCCGGTCATGCGCAAGCAGAGCGGCTTCAAGGACGAGATCACCTTCATCGAGCGCCAGGGCACCGAAGCCGTCGCCATCAGCCTCTGGGACAGTAAAGAGAAGGCCGAGGCCTACGGCCGCGACGCCTACCCTCAGGTCCTGAAGACGCTGGAGAAGGTCGTGGAGGGCACGCCGGAAGTCGAAACCTACGAGGTGTCCAACTCGACGTTCCACAAGATCGCCGCCCGCAACTAGGCGGCTGGTAGGGTGACGGACGAGGAGGGGGCATTGCCGGGAACCACCCCTCCTTCTCCGTCAGTGCGCAATCACCGGAGAAGCCTCATGATCGACATTCACTGCCATGCCTGCGGCGGCTTCATCAGCAACCCCGACCGCATTTCGTACCGGGTGCCTGGGGGCACGGTCGCCATCGCGACTCCCCGATCGAGCATCTGCACCTGCAGGGAGTCCGTGGTCTTCGGCCCACCGTCCGGGTTTGCGTCGATCCCCGCGATGAAAAGTGGCGCCCGCCTGAACTGACGAGCGGCGTCACTGATCCATCCGCTGCAGCCGGTCCCTCAATAGCTCCTGCTCCCGGAGATTCTGGGTGAGGGCGATGGCGCGCTGGATCTGCTCCCGCGCTTCCGGAAGCCGCCCCAGTTTCATCAGCAGGTCTCCCCGCACACTGTGATACAGGTGATAGCGCACCAGCGCCGCGTCCCCAGTATCCGTAGCGATGGCGTCCACGGCGGCCAGTCCCGCGGCGGGCCCCTGCCCCATGCCCACCGCCACCGCACGGTTGAGGGCGACGATGGCCGATGGCGTGATCTGCATCAGCGCGTCGTACAGCAGCACGATCCGCTCCCAATCCGTCTCTTCGGTGGTGCGCGCGCGCACGTGACACGCGGCAATCGCCGCCTGCAGCGCATAGTATTCCGCGCCCCCGCCCAGCCTCTGCGCCTGCTCGAGGGCGGCCAATCCGCGCTGGATCTGCGCGGCATCCCACCGCGTGCGGTCTTGATCCGCCAGCAACACCGGCTCCCCGTTGCTTCCCCGGCGCGCCGCGGCGCGTGACGCATTGAGCTCCATCAGGGCCAGCAACGCGTGCACTTCAGACTCCCCCGGCATGAGCTGTACGAGCATCCGCCCGAGCCGCAGCGCTTCGTCGCAGAGCGCCGCCCGCATCCATTCCTCTCCTGACGTCGCGGTGTGCCCCTCATTGAAGAGCAGGTAGACCACGGAGAGCACGGACATCACCCGGCGGCGCAGGTCATCTCCTCGCGGCGTCTCAAAGGGCACGTGCGCTTCGGAGAGCGTCTTCTTCGCGCGGAAGATCCGCTGTCCCATCGTCTTTTCCGGTACCAGAAAGGCCCGGGCGATCTCCGTCGTGGTGAGGCCCGCGACCAACCGCAAGGTCAGCGCGATGCGCCCTTCGATCGCGAGGATGGGATGGCAGGCCGTGAAGATCAGCCGCAGGATGTCGTCGTCGATGACCTGGTCCAAAGCGTGATCCATCTCCTCACCGAGCCGCTGCTGCTGGACCTCCAGCTCCCGCGCAATGTCTTCGTGCTTCTGGACCAGCATCTGCCCACGGCGGAGGCTGTCGATGGCGAGCCGCTTGGCTACCGTCATGAGCCACGCCGCGGGGTTGGCAGGAATGCCTTCGTCGGGCCACCGCTCGAGCGCGACCACGAGCGCGTCCTGGGCGAGCTCCTCGGCAATGCCGACGTCGCGGGTGACGCGGGCAATGGCGGCGATGAGCCGCGTGGACTCGATCTTCCACACGGCCTCGATCGTCCTGTTTACATCGCCCATGGACCTCCCGTCCTGATGATCAGCCCTTTTCGGGAGCGGGCATGAAGAAGATCTCCCGCACCTCGCTAGCCATGCGGGCCACCTTGGCGCCCTTGCGAGCCCACTTGAGCGCCTCCTCCAGGTTGGCGACTTCCAGGATCGTGATGCCGCCCACGAGCTCCTTCGTTTCCAGGTAGGGGCCGTCCGTGACGAGCACCTCACCATTGGGCTGCGTCCGAAGCGAGTGTGCCGGACCCAAACCGCCGGCGAACCGCCGGACCCCGGCGGCAACCATTTCGCGATTGAGGCTGTGAATCCCTTCCACCATCGCTTCAGTCAGCGTGGAGGGGTCGAAGTCCTTGGGGAGGTACCCGGCAATCAGATAGTGCGGCATGTCGTCTCCTGGATGGTGGCCCGCCGGGCTCGGTGCCCGGCTTCTACATATGACGACGAATGAGGAGGCCGGAATTCTACCAACCGTATCCCCTTCCACCCCTTGACGTTCTAAGGGAGCAACCCTATGCTCCCTTCGAACATCTAAGGGGACATGACGTGGCGACGCGAGACTCCAGGGACGAAGTCCTCCAGGGCACCCTCGACATGCTGGTGCTGAAAGCCTTGTCCCTCGAATCGATGCACGGATGGGGCATCAGCGACCGGCTCCAGCAATGGTCGCAGGACGTCCTCCAGTTGAATGAGGGGTCCCTCTACCCCGCCCTCTACCGCCTCGAACGCCAAGGCCTGGTGCGCTCGGCGTGGAAGCCCAGCGCCAACAACCGGCGCGCCCGGTACTACGAGCTGACCGCCGCGGGCCGCCGCCAGCTGGAGCTGGAGCTGCGCGCTTGGGCTCGCGCTTCCGGCGCCGTCAACCTCGTGCTCGCGGTGCAGACCCCGTGACCGCCTTCCGGCGCCTGCGCGGGGCCCTCGCTCGCATCCTCGGATTCGGCACTCGCGCGGACGACGAAGCGCGCATGCACGAAGAGATGTCCGAACATCTGGAGCAACGGACCCGCCAACTCGTCGCGCAGGGCTTGTCGCCCGCGGAGGCCCGCCGGCGTGCAGCCGTCGCCTTCGGTCCGCGCGCTTCCCACCAGGAAGCGGCTCGCGATCAGCTTCGGGCTCCCTGGGCCGACCATCTCCTCCGCGACCTGCGCTACGCGGCAAGAACCCTTCGTCGGACTCCCTTTGTCACGACCGTTGCCATCCTCTCGCTGAGCCTCGGGATCGGCGCGAGCTCGGCGATTTTTTCGCTCTTCGACGAGGTGCTCCTGCGCCCCCTGCCGGTCCGCGAGCCCGGCCGCCTCGTCAACCTCAGCGCTCCCGGGCCCAAACCCGGGTACGCGTCCTGCGGGGAACCGGGTGACTGCCAGGTGGCCTTCAGCTACCGGATGTTCCGGGATCTCGAGCAACGACAGACGGCGTTTTCGGATGTGGCCGGCCACGTGCCGTTCGCAGCCAGCGTGACCTATCAGGACCAGCCGGTGACCGGCGACGCGGTGTTGGTGTCGGGATCGTACTTCCCGACCCTCGGCGTGCGCCCGGCGCTGGGGCGCCTGTTGACCGAGAGTGACGACCAGAGCATCGGCACGAATTTCGTCGCCGTGCTGTCCTACGCCTACTGGCAGTCACGTCTCGGCGGAGATCGCGCGATCCTCGGCAAACCGGTCACGGTGAACGGACGGGCGATGACCATCGTCGGCGTGGCCGAGCCAGGGTTCGAGGGGACGACGCTCGGTCTCGAGCCCCTCCTGTACGTGCCCCTCACCATGCAGGGCGTCGTGGTACCGAACGGAGAGGACTTCGAAGACCGCCGGGACTACTGGGTGTACGCATTCGCCAGGCTCAAACCCGGGATGACCATCCAGCAGGCGGGCGTGGGACTGAACGGGCTGTATCACTCCATTCTCAATGATGTCGAAGTACCACTGCAGAAGGGGATGAGCGACGCCACTCTCGCCCAGTTCCGCGAGAAAAAGGTCGTCGTCGAGGCGGGCGCTCGCGGACAGAGCATCATGCACCAATCCACCTCGACGCCGTTCCTGATGCTCTTTGGCGTGACCGGGATCGTGTTGCTCATCGCCTGCGCCAACATCGCCAACCTGCTGCTCGCCCGCGGTGCCGGGCGCGCCATGGAAATGGGCCTCCGGGTGGCCCTCGGCTCCAGCCGGGCGCGGCTGATTGCTCAGCTCCTGGTGGAGTCTCTCGCGCTGGCGTGCCTCGGTGGGCTGGCGAGTCTCCTGGTGGCGAAGTGGACCCTCGGCGGAATCGCGTCATTGATCCCACTCGGAACCAGCGGGGGCCTCTCCTTCACCCTCCAGCCACCCGTGCTGCTGTTCTCGGCCGTGCTCACCCTCGGCACCGGCTTCGCGTTCGGACTGTTCCCGGCGTGGCACAGCACCCGTGGCGACCTCGTGACGACCATGCGGGCGAATGCGGGACACATTTCGGGCGCGCGATCGGCCGCGCGATTCCGCTCATCCCTGGTCACACTCCAGATCGCCCTGGCCACTGGACTGCTCATCGCCGCGGGCCTGTTCATGAAGAGCCTGGTGAACGTTACGCGCGCGGACCTGGGGCTCCGTGTCGATTCGGTCGTAACATTCCAATTGTCCCCGGAGCAGGCGGGCTACCAGGATCCCCGGACATCGGCGTACTATGCCCGTGTCGAGGAGGCCTTGGCAGGTATTCCTGGCGTCACCTCGTTGACGACGTCCAATGTGCCCGTCTTCGCCGGCCGGAACAGAGGCCGTCCCGTGTTTACAGCTGGATTCCCCACCGGGCCCGACGTCGACCGGGGCGCGAGCTACAACCTCGTGGGAACCAGCTACTTCTCTACGTTTGGCGTACCCCTCATCGCCGGGCGGGAGTTCACGGATGCCGACCGTCGAGGCGCGCTGCGCGTGGGCGTGGTGAATCAGGCGTTCGTGAAGAAGTTCGGCCTGACGACTGGCGCCGTGGGGAAATACTTCTCGGATCCCCCCGACACCGCCAACATCCAGATCGTGGGTGTCGTGCCGGATGTAAAGTATTCCGAGGTCAAGGCGCCCGTGCCGGCGGTGTTCTATCTGCCCTGGCGACAGCGCCCGGATATTTCCTCGATGAGTTTCTACCTGCGAACCGCCAGGCCGGAGTTCGTGCTGCGTAGCATCCCCGGCGTCGTCCGGAAGATCGACCCGGGTATCGCAGTCGAGGGACTCAAGACGGTGGCGCAGCAGGTTCGGGACAACGTGTACATGGACCGCATGATCTCGATCCTCTCGACCGCGTTCGCCGTGCTGGCGACGCTTCTCGCCGCGGTCGGCCTGTATGGCATCCTCGCGTATTCCGTGGCCCAGCGAACGCGCGAGCTCGGAGTCCGGATGGCCCTGGGCGCCGACGCGGGGCGGGTGCGGATGATGGTACTGCGACAGGTCGGCGGGATGATGGCGATCGGCGGCGTCATCGGACTCGTCGGCGCCGTGGTATTTGGCAGGGCGGCGAGCTCGCTCCTCTTCGGATTGAACGGCACCGACCCGGGAGTGTTCGCCCTTTCTCTTGCCGTACTCACCCTGGTGGCGCTCGCAGCGGGCTACCTCCCTGCTCGGAAGGCCTCGCGCATTGATCCGATCAAGGCGCTGCGATACGAGTAGCGGCGGCCGGGCGCCCTAATCGACCCACCCCTGGTCCTTGAACACCTTCCAGATGGCCATTGAGTGCCCATGACCCAGATGGAAGTCTTTCTTTCGGACCGGGGGAGTTCCGCCTAACCGTCGACCCGGCTTTTCAGCAGTATTGGAGCCGTGACGCACTTCCGACGCACTCTTCCGATCGCGGTGTTGCTGGCCGCGTGTTACACCGGCCCCGAGCCGGCGGTGATGCCCGACCCAGGCCAGCTCGCGCGGATCAGACATCTCCGCATCGAGGCCCCGGCCAGCGCCTGCCCCGGCAAGGCCTTCGCCGCTACGTACGATGGACAGCTGGACGACGGGTCCTGGCTTCCCCACCGCCTCCCTCCGGAGCTGGTGCGTCTCGAAAGCCCCGACGCCACACCGCTCGTCACCGGCGACTGGGCCCCCGACCCGAATCCGATCAACAGTCTCAACTCGGGCTTTCAGCTCATCGCGACGCTGCGCACCGACACGACCGTCGCGGATACGCTGGTGATCCCGCCGGAGTACGGATGCCTGGCGCGAGGATTCCGATTCGAGGGCGCCCCCGGGGAACCGGGGAGCCGCGGCGGAGTGGGCCCGGCCCTGTCGGTGTCCATCGGGGTCGTGCGCACCCACTATTACAAGACGCTGATCGTCGCCGGAATTCGGGTGCTGGACGCGCCTCCGTTCTACGTGGTGGCGGATGCGTCCAAGGTGCCTCCGTCCGGCTGGATCTCGGTCGTGTCGGTAGGTGGCCAGGGAGGGATCGGCACTCCGGGTGTTCCCGGACGGAATGGGGACCGCGGAGGCGATGGATGTCCTGGTGATCCAGGAGGCCCGGGACAGGATGGCGGACCGGGCGGGAATGGAGCACCGGGCGGGCGCGGTGGGCCGGTCACCATCGTCGGCCCCGATGACTGGCCGCTGTTCGCCAGCCTCGTCGACGCCCGCTCCGAGGGAGGGCGAGGAGGGCCTGGGGGCGTGGGTGGGCCTGGTGGCGAAGGGGGCGTGGGGGGGAGGCATCCGCCGGTGACACGTTTGTCGTGCGCCGATGGTCCAATCGGGCCTTCGGGCCGGCGCGGCTCCGCGGGTCGCGAAGGCCCACGCGGCGCGCCCGGCCCTCGCGCCCAGATCCAGCCTCAACCGGCGAAAGAGGTGTTCGGACCTGACGCGCCGAGGGCACTCCAAGTTCTGGTGAGCGCCACGCCTTAGGGTCATATTGGCGAGCGCCGTCCCAAGGCTTGGGTCATGAGCGGTACATCCGATCAGCTGTTCGCCGCACTCTACCACGAGCTGCACGCCCTGGCGCAGCGGCGGCTCCGCGGACTGCCCTACGGTTCCACCCTCAGCACGACCACGTTGCTCCACGAGGCGTATCTGAGTCTCGCGGACAACGACCAGCTCCGCTTCCCCGACCGCTCCCGTTTCCTTTCATACGCTTCACGCGCCATGCGCGGTCTCATCATCGATTACGCCCGCCGCCAGTCGGCCGCGAAACGGGGAGGCGAGTTCCAGCTCCTCCCGCTCGACGGCTCGGAAGAGGGACCTGGCGCCGTTCCGTCCGAGCTCGACGCGTTGGGACTGGCGCTCGACGAGCTGGCCACCCTCGACCCGTCCCTGGCGGAGCTCGTCGATTTGCATTTCTTCTGCGGCCTCTCGTTCGCGGAGATCGCGGGCATGCGGGGAGTCTCTGAGCGCACCATTCAGCGCGACTGGCGCAAGGCGCGCGTCATCCTTCATCATGAGCTGCGGTGACCACGCCACTCGATCCCCTCGATTGGAAAGCGCTCAACGCCCTGCTCGACACCGCGCTCGAGCTCGAGCCGGAGGCGCGCGCGGCCTGGCTGGCGGAACGCCGCGGCGAGCGGCCCGATCTGGTGGACCGTCTGGAACAGCTCCTCGCCCGGGAAGCGCGTGCCGATGCCGAAGGATTCCTGTCTCCCGCCGAAGCTCCGCCCACGGCCGAGCTCTTGGCCTCGCCGGAAACCCGGGAGCTCGGTCCCTGGCTGCTCGAGCGCCCGATCGGACAGGGCGGGATGGGGACGGTGTGGCTGGCTCGCCGTGCCGACGGGCGCTTCAAGGCGACCGCCGCCATCAAGTTCCTGGCCCTCGCCCTGTCAGGCCCCGAAGGCGAATCGCGCTTCCGGGCCGAGGGACATGTGCTGGCCCGCCTCACGCACCCGAACATCGCGCGGCTCCTCGACGCCGGCGTGAGTCCCGGAGGCCAGCCCTATCTGGTGCTGGAGCACGTGGACGGCGCCGCCATCGACCAGTGGTGCGACGAGCACCGGCTCAACGTCGCCGGGCGGATAGCCCTTTTCTGCCAGGTCATCGCGGCGGTGGCCCACGCGCACGCCAACCTGATCGTCCATCGGGACCTCAAAGCGTCCAACATTCTGGTGGCGAAAGACGGCACGGTGAAGCTGCTCGACTTCGGGATCGCGAAGATGCTCGAGGGCGCCCCTGATGAGGACACGGTCACCCGAACCCGGATGCTGACCTTCGATGCGGCGGCCCCCGAGCAGATCCGTGGAGAGGCCGTCTCCACCGCCACGGACGTCTACGCGCTGGGGATCCTGCTCTACCAGCTCCTCGCGGGCCGGCATCCGACCAACGAAGACTGCCCCACACCGGCCGCGCGGGCCCGGGCCATCGTCGAAGTGGAACCCGCCCGGCTCTCACGGTCGGTGACCCCCCAGGCGGCGGAGACGCGCGGCGCGGGTGTCGACCGCCTGCGGGCGCAGTACGCGGGCGATCTCGACAACATCGTCGCCAAGGCCCTCGACAAGGATCCGGTCCGCCGGTACCAGACCGTAGCGGCGCTCGCCGACGATCTCACCCGGTACCTCCAGCACGTCCCCATCACGGCCCGCCGGGCGACCATCGCCTATCGCACCGCGAAGTTCGTACGCCGGAACCGCGGAGCCGTCGTCGCCGGCGCACTGGTGTGGCTGGCCCTGATCGGCGCGGCCGTGGTCACCGCAATGCAGGCCCGCGCCGCCCGCGTGCAGCGGGACGAAGCGCGATATCAGTCTCAGCGCGCCGACGCGCAGGTCGAGTTCCAGACGCTCCTCCTGTCCGAGGTCGGCGACAAACCGATGACCATGGGGGAGCTGCTCGATCGGGGGCGGCAGCTCCTGCTCCGGCAGGGCGGTGACCCACGCTTCCTTTCTTCTTTATTGGTTGACCTCTCGGACCGGTATGGCGAGATCGGCGCCCGGCCGGTCCGGGACAGCCTCCTCAACGTCGCCGACTCGATTGCGACCAGCCTTCGGTCCCCTGCCCTGATGGCGGAGGTGCGGTGCGACCGGGTGGACCAGTTCCGTACCGAAGGACGCTACGATGAGGCCCGAAGGATCCTCTCGGGTGCGGATTCCCTCCGGGAAGCCGCGGATGATCCGACGGTCAGCGTGGGCTGCCTGGAAACGCGCGGAAATCTCTTTGTCGAGACGGGGCATTTCGACTCCGCGGGCCGGGCATTCTCCGAAGCCGTCGCGATCAAGACCCACATCGGGCAGACCCGGGACGCGACATTCTTCAGCCTCCTGAGTGGCTTGGCGGGCGCCCAGGATGAAGGGGGTAATCCTCGCGCGGCTCTGGCGACGTTCCATCGCGCGTTGACCGGGATGGACTCGAGTGGGCGGGGCGGGATGATGGCGCGGGTGATCATGGAGCACGACAACGCGTATGCGCTGGCCCGGCTGGGGGAGCTGGCCGAGGCGGAGCGCGTCTATCACGATGTGTTGATCCGGGCCGCGCGCGCCGACGCCGCAGGACGAATCGAGTGGCAGCCGCTGATTCACTACGCCGAAACGGCGCTGATCGAGGCGCACGGCGATTCGGCGGCGAAATACTTCGGCGTGATCGTGGACCGGGCGGGGGACCAGAAAGACTCGTACTGGCTCGGCCGCGGACTGTATGGATTGGCCAGAGCGCAGATCGTGACCGGAGACCTGGCGAAAGCACGCGCCACCGCGGTGCGGTTCAAGGCGGTCCTCAAGGCCTTTCCGCGCCTGCAGAACACCGACGACGTGCTGCCGGACACTACGACCCTGGACGGGATGCTTGCCCAGGCGACAGGCCAGACGAAGGTGGCCCAGCAGGCCTACCTGACAGCCTTGCACCGGAGCGGCTGGTTTGAAGGGAAGCGACGCATCCGGATGCGGCCCGTGGTCATGGCCGCAGGGGACTTGGCCATTCAGCTGGGGTGGACCGACAGCGCGTTTTTCTATGCCCGCATGCTCGACTCCACCTCCTCCTGGGATTCCCTCACCTATCGGCGAAGCGGCTGGATGGGAGCCGCGGGCCTCCTGGAGGCCCGGGCCGATCTGGCCTCGGGAGACACCGGCAAAGCCCGTATTGCCGCCACAAACGCCCGGGCGGCCCTGTCCATTGGGCTGGGTCCGGACCACCCCCTCACCCGGGCCGCCGATTCCCTGCTGTCGAGGTTGTCGGGTTTGAAGCCCTAGTTCCGATATACCTCCTTGGAGGCGTACACCCTCGAGGGAGGTCACATGTCGTCCGTCCGTCTGATCCCCGCTGTGCTGGCCGTCGCCGGGCTCGTCGCCTGCGAGCAGCCTCGGGACCCCATGCAGCCCGCGACTGCGCGCGGCACCGCTCTGTCCGTGGCGGCGGCCGGAAACCAGGCGCCCATGCCCGACCCGTCCGGCATAGTCGCCACCTACAGCACCAGCGGCGGGCTCGACCTGCGGGGCCCGTTCTTCCAGTCACTCGGCACCAACGGCCGCTCGTGCGCCTCCTGCCATGTGATTGGTGATGCCATGGGTCTGTCGGCGGATTACGCGCGACAGCTGTTCGCGGCGAGTGCCGGAACGGACCCGCTCTTTTCGCCGGTCGACGGCGCGAACTGCCCGAACACCCCTCCCGGGAATGACCCGGACGCGCACAGCCTGCTGATCGGCAACGGCCTCATCCGCGTGGGGATCACCGAGCAGGGCGTCACGCAATACACGCTCTCCGTGGTGCACGACCCGTATAACTGCGCCCTGCATACCGACTCCACGGGCACGACGGTCTCGGTCTATCGGCGGCCCCTCCCGGCCACCAACCTGAGCTTCCTGACGACCGTGATGTTCGACGGCCGCGAGACCGTCATGCCCCTCAACAATCCCGCGACCTTCGCCGCGAATCTCCGAGCCGATCTCTCGCACCAGGCGATGGATGCGACGCTCGGGCACGCGCAGGCCGCGGTGGCGCCCACGAGTGCACAGGTGGCGGGGATCGTCGATTTCGAGATGTCGCTTTACAGTGCCCAACGAGCGGACAACGGAGCGGGTGAGCTCAACGCCTCAGGAGCCAAGGGAGGTCCAGGAGCCCTGGCGGGCCAGCCGTTCTACCCCGGCATGAACGATCCATTGGGTGGAAATCCGACGGGCGCGGCCTTCGACCCGTCCGCGATGAGCGTGTTTCAGCAGTGGCTGTCGCTGACCAACAATGGCAAGCAGACGCCGGCGCGTCAGGCGATCGCGCGCGGCGAGCAAATCTTCAATACTCACGTTCTGACGATCACGAGCGTCCGGGGATTGAATGACGCGCTGGGACTGCCGTCGGTCACCGGCACGTGCACCACCTGTCACAGTACGCCCAACGTCGGCAACCACTCGCTGCCCCTGCCCCTCGACATCGGCACGAGCCACGCCGTGGCGTACGAAACGGACCCCCATATTCTGGCGGCCCTGCAGCAGCTCTCGACCCCCGATCTGCCCATCTATCAAGTCGCCTGCCCGTCAGGCACCTCGTTCACAAGTGACCCGGGCAAGGCGCTCCTGACCGGAAACTGCGCCGACCTGGACCGGATCAAGGGACCGATTCTCCGCGGTCTGGCCGCACGCGCGCCCTATTTCCACAATGGTGCGGCGGCGTCACTCGAGCAGGTGGTGGCGTTCTACAATGCCCGGTTCCAGATGAACCTGACGGCGCAGGAGCAGTCGGATCTGGTTGCGTTCTTGAAATCGCTCTGATCGCAACCCCCGAGCACGGGCACGGGAAGACTTGCTATCCTTCTTCCCGTGCCCGTGCCTGAATTCATCCGAGAACGCGTCCCCCTCGCCCCGCTCACGACACTCGGGCTGGGCGGCCCTGCCCAGTACCTCGCCGAATGCCGCACCACAGAGCAAATCATCGAGGCGCTGCGTTGGGCAGCGGCGCATCGCCTCGCGGTCACCATTCTCGGTGGGGGCAGCAACGTCGTCCTCCCGGATGACGGCCTGAGAGGATTGGTCCTCCGCGTCATGACCAATGGCCTGGAGTTCCGGGGATCGAGTGGCGAAGTCGAGGCTGACGCCGGGGTCTCCTGGGACGCCTTGGTCCAAGGGACCGTCGCCCGGAACTGGGCCGGGGTGGAGTGCCTGTCGGGCATCCCGGGCACCGTGGGTGGCACGCCCATTCAGAACGTCGGTGCCTACGGCCAGGAGGTCGCGAGCACCCTTCGTTCCGTCACCTGCCTCGATCGTACCACCCTCTCCCTCCAGACCTTCGCGCAGGGGGAGTGCGAATTCGGGTATCGCACCAGCCGGTTCAAGGAGCGCGACCGTGGTCGCTACGTCGTGCTCGCGGTCTCCTACCGCCTCATGCCGCACGGAGCGCCGCTGGTCACCTACGCGGACGTGGTGAAAGCCGTGCGACCCTCGGCCACGCTTCGTGAGGTCCGGGACGCGGTACTCGCGATCCGTCGAGGCAAAGGCATGGTCTTCGAGTCCGCGGACTCTCACCGGTCGGCAGGGTCTTTCTTCACCAACCCGGTGATCGACCAAGCCGCCTTTGAGGCGCTGGAGACCAGGTGCCGGGAAAGCGGCCTGCCACCGATGCCCCACTACCCTGCCGGACCCGGGCGAGTGAAGCTCTCCGCTGCCTGGCTCGTGGAGCGCAGCGGGTTCCCCCGGGGGTTCCGGAAGGGTGGCGTCGGCGTCTCGCCACAACACACGCTCGCCCTGGTGAATCTGGGAGGGACCACCGCCGGGCTGCTCTCATTGGCCCAGGACATCATCGAGGCAGTCGA
>DATNDQ010000026.1:0-39619 GCA_035553475.1 Gemmatimonadales bacterium | reverse complement strand
GGCGCGACGTACTGTTCCGAGTGTGGACGCCGGGTGGGGACACAGGCCGAGGACCGGTTTTGTACGAAATGCGGCACGCTGCTCGAGGCGGATTCCCGATTCTGCGGGCGCTGCGGGAGCAGAGTCGCAGCGTAACATCAGCCGTCAGCGATCAGCCGTCAGCCATCAGTGCGACCTGCAGGTGCGTGACCTCCGTCACCCCTTAACATCCATCCCCTCCCGCCGTCTCCTCTCCGAGTTTCGGAAACAGCTAACCGTTCCTACTTGGTAAGGAGATTCAGGCCATGCGCAACAACCTGCTCGCCGTCGTGCCGGCGGCGCTGGTGCTGATCGGAGGGGCTGTGATGGCCGGGTGCAGCGACTCGTCCACGTCGCCCGCATCCGACCAGTCTGATGTGCTCGCGTCGCTGACGGACCAATACGGCGCGCAGATGGATACGAACTTCGGGGCGGTCGGTGGGACCACGTCCGATGCCGCGGCCCCGGCGGGCATGCAGGCCTTCGTCGCCGCGGATACCGCGACCCTCCCGGCCTTCTGGGGCCGTCTCCGGATCATTCCGGGTGGGGCGAAGCCGATTCTGAACCGCGACATCGTCATCCAGGGTGACACCGCCAAGGTGACCCAGACGATCAGCTTCCAGGGGCTGTTCCTGGTCGACACCACCAAAGACACCGTCTTCAACCCGACGTCGAAAACCCTCGACGAGGGGATGACGCAGTCGGCGGTTCTGGTGCGTGACGCCTCGCAGCCACATCGTTGGCGGGCGGTGTCCCTGACCTTGCAGGACTGGCTGCCGACCGACGCCGCGGCTCGTACGGTGGCGGTCACGCAGATCACCGTGAAGGTGAACGACACCGTGCGGATCGCCGCGGACAACCCGGATTCGTTGTACACGGTCGGCCGCTTGCTCCACCTGCATGTGGGAGACACGGTGTCCGTAACGGCGTCGGTGAGCAACAGCGACACGACCTATTCGCCCGCGACCTTCGTGTTCCTGCACGTGCATCACGCCTTCAGCGACTTGAATTGGCACCGGGTGCCGATGAAGAACAACGGGGACGGGACGTTCAGCCGGACCTGGGTCGTGGCTCGCAAGGGTATCGACCGGTTCGTCATCGACGCGATCAATGCGGCGACGCTCGAGCGGGGGACGTTGAACAACTACGACGCGAACGAGTGGGGCATTCCGTACCGGATTGACTGAGGATCCTTCGCTTCGCTCAGAGCTTGCCCTGAGCTCGCGAAGGGATGAACGCGGCGCGGCCGACGATTAAAGAGTCGGACGCGCCGTGTTCACTTGTTCGAGTACCCGGTCCGCTTCCTTTTTCGCGGCTTCGACGATCGCGCCCAGGCCATCCACTTCCTTCGCCTTGCCCCGGTGTTCGATGTCCGCAAGCATCTTCGCAAGCCCCGCGGCCCCGATCGTGGCGGACGCGGACTTGAACGCGTGCGCGGCCTTCGAGATCGCGACGGCATCGCCCGCTTTCACGGCCGCGATGAGCGTCTCCATCCGCTTGGGCGCGTCGGTCAGGAACGTGTCGAGAATGGGACCCAGCGCGTCGGCCGCCCCCGCTTCCGTGAGCTCCCGGCGCAGCCGGTCCAGGTCCGCCGCCGGCGGGACGTGCGATTTCGTCTCCGGCTCGCGAATGGCCACCACCTCGCCATCGTTCGCCGCCCACCCTTCGGCGGCGGCGAAGAGCTCATGCGGCTTGAAGGGCTTGCTCAAGTACCCATTCATGCCCGCCGACAAGTATTTCTCGCGGTCGCCGGTCAGGGCGTGTGCGGTGAGCGCGACGATGGGGAGCTGCTTGCCCTTGGCGGTCTTCCGGATTTCCGCCGTCGCTTCCATGCCGTCGAGCTCGGGCATCTGGATGTCCATCAGGACGATGTCGTACTGGTTCTTCGCGACCGCGTCGACGGCATCGCGGCCGTTGTCCACGACGTCCACCTGGTGCCCGCGCTTGCGCAGCATCGTCGCGGCCACCTGCTGGTTCACGGGATTGTCCTCCGCGAGGAGAATCCGGATCCCGCGTCGCGCCTCCGCCATCGAATGCCGCGTGACCACCTGCCGGTCGACCTTGCCGCGCAGCACCGAGGCCACGGCGTCCAGGAGATCGGCGCGCGACGCCGGTTTCGGCAGATATCCCTGAATTCCCAGATCGCGGCACCGCTGGCCGTCTCCGGGCAACGCCGCGGACGTGAGCAGCATCAGGCGCAGCTCGGTGAGCGCGGCATCCTTGCGCAGCTCGGCGGCCAGCGAGAACCCGTCGATCTCGGGCATCTGGCCGTCGAGGATCACCAGGGCGTACGGCTGCTTCTCCTTCACCGCGTCGAGCAGCGTCTGGTGGACGGTGGAGGCGTCTCCGGTTTCCTCGACCTGCGAGCCCGCGACCTGGAGCATTTCGCGCACGATGCGGCGGTTGGTCTCGTTGTCGTCGACGACCAGGATCTTGGCAAGGAGCGCGGCCGGCGTGCCCAAGGCCGGTGTGGCGGTCGCTTTCTCAACCGGGAAGCGCAGCGAGAACGAGAATTCCGTTCCCTTGCCCACTTCGCTTTCCACCCGCAGCTCGCCGCCCTGCAGCCGCACCAGCCGGCGGCAGATGGCGAGCCCCAGTCCGGTGCCGCCATACCGGCGGGTGGTGGATGAGTCGGCCTGGGTGAATTCCTCGAAGATGGTTTCGAGCTTGTCCGCCGGGATGCCGATCCCGGTGTCGCGCACGGTGAAATGCAGGAGCACGTCGCCGTCGGTCGAGGGGTCGCGCTTCGTGACGCCGACCACGACTTCGCCATGGTCCGTGAACTTGATCGCGTTCCCGACGAGGTTGGTGAGAATCTGGCGCAGCCGGGTCGGATCTCCCCGCACGCTCACGGGCACGCCGGCCTGCACGTCGGTGATCAAGTCGAGGCGCTTTTCCCGGGCCCGGATCGCCAGCAGTGCGAGGGTCGACTCGATGAGGTGCTCGGGATCGAAGGGGATGCTCTCGAGCCTGAGCTGATCGGCCTCGATCTTCGAGAGATCCAGGATGTCGTTGAGCAGGGTGAGCAGGGTTTCGCCGGCACCGCGCACCAGCTCCAGGGAGTGGCGTTGCTCAGGCGCCAGGGGCGTGTCGAACAGGAGCTCGGTGAGGCCGAGGATGGCGTTCAGCGGCGTGCGGATTTCGTGGCTCATGTTCGCCAGGAAGGCCGACCGCGTCCGCGCCGTCTGCTCGGCGGCCTCCCGGGCATGCTCGATGGCCGCCCGCGCCGCCACCCGTTCCGACGTGTCGGCAAAGGTGATGACCGCCCCCGACACGCCACCCCCGAGCTCACGCATGGGGAAGGCGGTGAGTGCCACGGGGAAGGCGCTGCCGTCCTTCTTCCAGAACATCTCGTCCTCGAGGCGGATGCCCTGTCCCGTCCGGAACGCCTGGGAAATGGGGCACTCCGATACGGCGTAGGGCGTGCCGTCGGGCCGGGTGTGGTGGAGCAAGGCATGCGCGTCCCGTCCCAGGGCGTCTTTCAACGAGTAGCCGGTGAGATTGGCCGCTTCCGGGTTGAAGAACGTGATCCGCCCGTCTCCGTCGACCCCGTAGATGCCCTCGCCGGATGAATCGAGCAGCTGACGGAAATGGGCCTCCGCCTCGCGAAGGGCGGCCGCTTGCCGGTTCCGCTGGGTGACGTCGGTCGCCACGCCGAGGAATCCCGAGATCTGGCCGTTCCCGTCCCGCAACGCCGTGACCACCAGCTCGACCGTCAGGCGTTTCCCGTCCTTCCGGACGTACGTCCATTCGCGCTGATCGTAGGAACCGCGGCGGGCCGGCTCGACCAGGACTTCAAATCCTTCCACTTCACGTCCCGTTTCCCGCGATACGTCGCGCGACCGGGCGGTGATCTCCGACGCCACCAGGATCCGCTCGAACGGCTCGATCTCCACCACCTCGTCCGCCCGGTACCCCAGCATCTGCTCGGCGCCGGCATTGAAGACGGTGATGATGCCGTCGAGATCGGTCGCGATGATGGATACCTGAGTCGCGGCGCCCAGGACGGCGGCCAGCCGCTCGGAGAGCTCGCGGACCTGGGCTTCGGAGCGCCGGCGCTCGGTGACGTCTTCATAGAGGGCCACAATGCCACGGCTTCCGTCACTGCGGTTCACCGCCGCGGCCGTGACGAGCACGTCGATCATGCCGCCGCTCTTGGTCATCCGGCGCAGGTCCTTCGCCATCGGCCGGCCTTCGAGGATCGCGTGCTGGAGCGCCACACTCTCCATCCGCTCGCCGAGCGGTACCATCAGGCCGTCGAGCAGCTGTCCGACGGCTTCATGCTCAGCCCACCCGAACAGGGTGACGAAGCGCGGGTTGATCCGTTCGATCAGGCCTTCCTCGGACATCTCCGCCATGGCGATCGGCGCGCTGGCGAACAGGGCGCCCAGGAAGGCGTTCTGGCGGCTGGTCTCCTCCTCGCGGATGCGGAGCAGGGCACCGGCGCGGAGGGTGGTGACGAGCGACAGGTGCGACCGCTGGCCCAGGATCCACATGTACGCCATGTACAGGACGATCAGGATGATCGCGGCTTCGCGCGCCCGAAGGCTGTCGGGCGTCGCGTTGAAAATGATGCCGATGGGCAGTGGCGCGAGCATCGTCAGCAGGAAAATCCGGAAGCTCCACAGGTCCGACGTCAGCGTCCACGCGGCCCCGGATACGAGGCCCGCCTCGGTCACGAGGAGGAGGGTCACATATCGCATGGGGACTTCGGGTGTGATGACCGCGACGCCGACACCCCAGGCGAGTCCGAGTCCCAGTACCGACAGGCGGACACTCGAGGTCGCGGCCTGGGGGGTGATCTGGATCGACTTGAGGCGGGCCATGAGGACAACGCGGACCAGCACCGCAATCAGCACGGCACCCGCCCAGGCGATCAGCAGCGGAGGCCTGGCGACTGTGGCGAGGAGCCACACGGAAACGGTGAGGAGGACGAGATGCGCGAGCAGCGCGCCGCGCTGCTCGGAGACGAGGCGGTCCGTGAGGCCGAGCTTGACCTCGCGTTGAGCCCGTTCCTCCCGCTCGTTCGCCGAGATGGGAGCGATGGTGGAACGCCGGGAGAGGGCGCTCTCGGGAGCAGCCATGGCTGTTACGCTAGTGTTTGAGCGTCAGCGAGTCACGAGTCACGATGCTGACCGGGACCGGGATGATGGCCGGAACTGATTGTCCCTTCAGCACTTTGACCACGGTCTCGATGGTGCGGCGCCCGATCGTCACGGGGTCCTGGACCGCGTCCGCCACGAGCGCCGTCCCCGAAGCGATCTCGGTGCGGGCCTCGGGCGTCGCGTCGTATCCCACCACGAAGATGTTCTTCGTCCCGGCGGCCTGAATCGCGGCCAGCGCGCCCAGCGCGCAGTCGTCGTTGGTCCCGAACACCGCGTCGATGTGCTGATCGGTGGTGAGCAGGTTGTCCATCTTCTGCTTGGCCACGTCACGGAGGCCGCGCTCGACCGCCGGGCGCGCGACGATCCGGATGTTCGGATACTTCGCCAGCGCGTCCACAAATCCGGTGACGCGGTCACGCACGCTCGCCACGGTAGGCTGATCGAGGATGGCGACGTTCCCGCCCCCCTTGAGCCGTGCCGCGACGTACTCGCCGAGCAGCCGGCCTCCCTGGAGGTTATCGGAGGCGACGTGCGCCACCACCTGGCCGCCGTCCGCGGAGATGTCGGCCGTGAAGACGGGGATGTGCGCGTGATTCGCGTCCTCGATGGCGCTCACGATGCCGCTCGAATTCACGGGTGCGATCACGATCGCGTCCATTCCCTGCGTCACGAAATTCTGGACCTGCGAGGTCTGGCGAGCGAGGTCCCACTCGCCGGCCACCACGTGCAGGTCCACGCCGAGGGAGTCGGCGCCCTGCTGGAGGCCCTGTTTGAGATTCTGGTAGAACACGTGCGCTTCGGTGAGGAGGGTGACCCCCACCTGCGGACGGTCGTGCTTCTTGTGTCCGCACGAGAGCGTGAAGGCCGCGAGCGCCAGGACGGCCGAGACACCGAGGTTCCGCTTGGTCATTGAGTCGTTCCGCCGTTCCGCTGTTTGGTCCAGACATCGAAGAGGACTGCCAGAAGGATGATGGCGCCTTTGGCGATCTCCTGCCAGAAGGCCTGCACGCCCATCAAGTCGAGTGCGTTGTTGAGCACGCCGATGAGGAGTGCCCCCGTCAGTGCTCCCCAGGCCGAGCCGATCCCGCCCATCAGGGAGGCCCCGCCGATGACGGCGGCGGCAATCGCATTGAGCTCGTAGAGGAGTCCGGCGTCCGGACCTCCCGACCGCAGCTGGCCTACCATCAGCACCCCGGCGAGTCCGGCGCAGGCTCCGGCGATCGCGTAGACGCCGACTTTCACCCCGCGCACGGGCACGCCCGAGAGGCGCGCCGCCTCTTCGTTGCCTCCGACCGCATACACGTACCGGCCGAACCGCGTGCGGTCGAGGATGAGGGCGCTGAGAAAGACGAGGGCGAGCATCACCAGGGCGGGCACCGGAAAGCCCTGTGCGGTCCCGGGAATGGGGATCCGCCCGCCGCCGAATGCGTGCAGTGCATCCAGTGCCGCCACCTTGTCCTGGAAGTGCGGGTCGCCCATCGGCGGAAACCCGATGGGGACGCCTCCTGTCACGAGTCGTGCCGCGCCGCGCGCGACCGTCATCATGGCGAGCGTCACGATGAACGGATTGATGCTCAGGTACGCCGTGAGGGCGCCATTCGCGATGCCGACCGCCGCGCCCACCGCCAGGCCGATCAGGGTAGCGACGACAGCGGCGCCGCCGACTCCCACGACCGCGATGAGACCAGGCGCCGTCAGCGCGCCGGCGACGAGCACGCCCGCCAGACCCAGGAGCGATCCGACCGACAGATCAATGCCCGCCGTGATGATCACGAACGTCATCCCGAGCGTCAGGATGCCGTTGATCGAGACATGGAGCAGGATGGTGGAGGCGTTTGCGAGCGAGAAGAAGCCGGGGGCGACGAGGGTGGCGACCACCGACATCGCGATGAGCGCGGCCACGACGCCATACCGGGTGATCCAGGAGCGGGTGTGCGCGATCATGCCGACCGGAAGGCGAGGGCCATGACGGCCTCGGGGGTCAGGGGTTCGGCGAGCTCACCCTGGACGCGGCCCTCACGCATGACGACGGCGCGGTCCGCGAGGGCGATGAGCTCGGGAAGCTCGGACGAAATCACGATCACCGCCTTGCCCGCATCCGCCAGCGCGCGGATCTGGCGGTGAATCTCGGTCTTCGCGCCGATGTCGACCCCCCGCGTCGGTTCGTCGAAAATCAGGACCTCGGCGTCCGTGAGCAGCCACTTGGCGAGTACGACTTTCTGCTGGTTGCCGCCCGACAGTGTTCCCGCCAGCCGTTCGATGTCGGGCGGGCGCACATCAGCTCGCGTCGCCGCGGTTTGCGCCAGGTGCCGCTCAGCGCCGGCCTGCAGGAGGCCCCCCCGGGACACCCGCGACAGCACCGGCAGCGTCACGTTCTCCCGGATCCGCATGCCGAGCACCAGACCCTGCCGTTTCCGGTCCTCGGGAAAGTAGACCACGCCGGCGCGAATCGCGTCGGCCGGTGACCGGGGGCGATAGGGCTGCCCCCGGAGGGACAGCGACCCTGCTTCGGGGCGGTCGATGCCGGCGAGCACCCGCGCGACCTCGGAACGCCCTGCGCCGACCAGCCCACCCAGGCCGAGGATTTCCCCCCGCTTCACGTCGAAGGAGACGTTTCGCATCGCGCGCCCTCGGGACACGTCCCGCACCGACAGCACCGGCTCGGCGTCGGCCTTCCGGTTGGGCGGACAGCGCTCGAAAACGACGTCGCGGCCGACCATCGTGCGGATCAGGGTGCGCTCGTCGATGCCGGCGGCGGGACCGGTCCAGACGCGATGGCCGTCTCGGAGGACGGTGATCGAGTCGGCCAGACGCCGGATCTCGTCGAGCCGGTGAGAGACGAAAACGACGGCGATCCCCTTGGCGCGCAGCCACTCGATCTGCGCCACCAGGTGGGCGACCTCGTGAGCGGTGAGTGTGGCGGTGGGTTCGTCGAGCGCCACCAGCTGGGCATCGCGAACGAGGGCCCGCGCCAGCTCCACCAGCTGCCGCTGGGCGACGGACAGCTCGCCGACCGGCTGGTCCGGGTCGATGACGAGTCCCAGGTCCGCCAGTGCCGTGGCCGCCCGGTGGCGCATCGCCGAGGCGTCGAGGAGTCCGCGGTGACCCGGCTCCGTGCCGAGATAGATGTTGGCGGCCGCGCTGAGATTCGGCGCGAGCATCAGCTCCTGATAAATGACGGTGACGCCCCGAAGCAGCGCTTCGCGGGGCGTGGGCGCAGCGATCGGCTGCCCCTTCCACGTCATCACGCCGGCATCGGGACGCTCGGCGCCGGCTACGATCTTGAGGAGGGTAGACTTGCCGGCACCATTCTCGCCGACAAGGGCATGCACGGTGCCCGGATCGATGTCCAGGTCGACCGCGTCCAGAGCGGTGACACCGGGGTAGCGCTTGGTGATGCCGCGAAGTGTGAGCAGGGTCACTGCGGCTCAATGTACACTGCAATGGAATCCTTCAGGAGACTCCGATGACTCGATCGACGTGGCGGCTCGCGGTAATCATTGCGGGCACCGTGATGGCAGGCAGGCCGGTGGCCGCCCAGAGCCCCGCCTACGGCCTCCATTTCGGCTACAACTTCGATGTGAACGATCCACTGGCGGGCGCACAGGCGACGTTTCCGTTTTCGCGGCATGTCGCCTTCTATCCGTCGTTCGACTACTACTTCACGAGTCCCGTTCACACTTGGGGGCTCAACGGCGACCTGAAACTGTATCCGGGTGCCTACCGCATGTTCTACGTCGCGGGCGGGATCAACTACACGCACGTCAGTCTCAACGGGAATGGCAGTGGGACGACGAATCTCAATCTGGTTGCCGGAATCGAGGGCCACCGGCGCTTCGGCGCACCATACCTCGAGGGACGTCTCATTCTGGGCAACGGATCCTCGTCATTCCAGATCGTGGGCGGTTTGAACTGGCGCTAAGGGGCGCTGGTCAGGGCCCGGTCAGGGCTCGTTCCGGCAACTGACAACGTGGGGACAAAAGGAGCGGTGGTCCGGTAGTACGGACCATCGCTCCTTTGTTCGTCACCTTGTCGGAGGCTTCACATGCGTTTGCTGTTGATCGCGGCCGTCGCCGCTTCATTGACCGCTGCCGGGTGCTCCAGTTCCACGTCCCCAGGTGGGACCGGTGGACGGAGCACCAGCATCCTGGTGGGCAACGACTTCTACTCGCTGGTCCCGGACACCGTGGCGTCCGGAGCGCAGATCACCTGGACCTGGGCCACGCCGTCCAACGGTCACACCGTGAACTGGGACTCGGGCCCGGAAACCTTGCCCGCGAATTCCGCCACGATGACGTCGGGGACGTACACCGCGACCCTCAACACGGCCGGCACCTACCACTATCACTGCCTCATTCACGGGGCGGCGATGAGCGGAGTCATCGTCGTCCAGTAGCCGCTTCTAGAACACCCGCATCGCCGGGCGCCCGCGCCAGACGGCCGGGCCGTCCGGGCCGGCCCGGCCCGGGCCCCGGTGGTTCATCATTCCCATCCGGTGCATCTGCGACAGTTGCGTGCGCTGGGCGTCCGTCAGGATCGCTTTGGCGCGTGCGTTGGTGATGAGCATCGCCAGGTGCGCCTGACCCATCGCGTCGTGGGCCGCGAGGAAGTGCGTCCGGATGGCGGTGGTGTCGGGCATCGCCGCGTCGAGCGCGGTGTGCAGCTCGTCCATGTGCGTCTTGATCTTGTCCATCGTGCCGTCACGGGACTTCTTGGCCTGGTCCCGCAGGGCGGTGAGCGCCATGATCTGCTGTGCCGTGAGCGAAAGCTCGCCGTTCAGAGCCAGGAGATGCTCAGGGCTGTACTCCATGTTGCCCATCATCATCATGTCCGGCATGGCGGGGCCCATTCCCATCATCCCGTGATGCCTCATCATCATGCCCCTCCCGCTGTCAGGCACGGTCGCAGGCTGTTGGGCGGTCAGACCGGCCGGTACCGCGAGGAGCGCGGTTAGCGCGAGTGCGCGCATTCTCAGATTCATCGTTTCCTCCGAAATCATGATGTGACTGCCGTCCTCGTCCTACTGATACGCGGGGCGGCCGGACGCAATTGACTCCTAGGGAAGACCCGACAGTCGGCGTTGAATCTCCGGATCCGCGTGCGCCCAGGCCCGGCGCACGTACCCGGCATACACTCGCGCGCTGTCAGCCGCGCCCCGTTTGGCGAAGGTCAGCGCCATCAGATAGTCGAGTTCGGACCGGGGCTCGTAGCGCCCCATGGCGTCGAGGGGCCCGCCATAGGCGTCTCGCAAGACCGCGAGCGCCGAGTCGGTGCGACCGAGGTTCAGGTAGGCCTGGGCGAGAGCGCGTTCGGTCGCCGTCCAGCCCACCGCCCCCCAGCGGGCCGCCTGGAGCTCGCGCACGGCCTCCTCATCACGATGGCTGGCCAGCGCAATCAGCCCGCGAACGTGGTGGGCGAGCAGCCAGTCCCTTCCATAGTAAGAGCGCTGGCTTACCTCAGCGATCGAGTCGGCTACGACTTTGAGCCAGACGGTGTCCGGCGCTACGGCTGAATCACCTGGCCATTGCCCTCCCACGGCCTCGGCCTCGAGGGCCCGGAGCCACGAATACGCCCGGGCCACGTCGCCGGTGAGGGACTGCACCGGGGAAACGCGCGTGGTCGCCACGCGCTCACGGGTGACGCGCTCCTCGTCGAGGCGGCGGTAGTCGGCGACTGCGTCAGTACGGAGGTCCAGGTGCGCGAGGGAGTTGGCCATGACCAGGCGCATGGACTGGCTCGACGAATCCCAGGCGATCAAGCGGGCGAACGTGGCGTTCGAGGCGCGATACCGTCCCTCTTCCCGTTCTGCCATGGCCGCGAGATCGAACGCGCCGCTGCGCAGGTCGGGCAGTCGGGACCGGCTCCAGATCGCGACCAGCGAATCGACGCCACGGTAGTCGCGGGCAAGCAGGCGCACGGCGCCGAGGCGCAACGTGAAGCCCACATCGCCGCCGGACAGCGTCACGGCGCGTTGGGTCGCTTCTTCGGCGGCCCCAAATTTCCCGCCGAACGCGAGGATAGTGCCGAGGTCCCGCCAGGGCCCCGGCAGATTGGGCTGCAATTCGATCCACTTTCGCGCGGCGCGCTCAGCTCCCGGGAGGTCGCCCATGGTGATGCGGAGACTGGCGAGTCCGCCGTACGCGGAGCAGGGAACGCACGGTCCGGCGCCGGCCGCGGTCGCGAGTGAGTCGAGCGCCAGCTGGCGTTCGAGTACCGAGTCCGCGGCCGCCCACTTGCCGTGGTTCGAGAGAATCTCCGACAGGCGATCATAGCCCCTGGGATCGCGCGGGTAGTGCGCCACGAGGTCCCGGGCGAGCTGCTCGGCGCGGGCGTGCTCCCCGTTGTGCTGCGCCTCGAACGCGGCGAGGTCGAGCCGGTCCCATTCACCGACGCGGTTGCCCGCCCGAGCCAGGAACGGTGCGAGCCGATTCACGGTGGCCGTGTCTCCGGCGGCGTCAGCCGCCCGGATCCGCGAGACCAGGGCGTCCACGAACCCCGAGTCGAGCGCGATTGCCGCGTCCAGCTCGCGCGAAACGTCGTTGGGGCGTCCCTCCTGCTCGGCCTGGAGCGACCGGATGAAGTGCTGGTAGGCTTCGACGTTGCCGGTCTCGATGTCCGCGAGATGAGGGCCCTGGGCTCCCGCCTCCGCGGCGATGAGGATTCGGGCCGCCGCCCGATCCGCCACAGTGAGTACGTCGGTCCCGGAAACGCTGTAGACCTGCAACGCCGCGCCGTCCGTCGCCCGGCGCAGGGTGATGTCCACGACGTACGATCCCGCGCCATGGGTCACGCCCCCGGTGACGATCCAGGTGGCGCCCAGACCGCGGCCGAGGTCGACGGCCTGGCTCGTCGTGAGATCGGCCTCGCGAGCCACTCCCTGCCGGCGCGCGGCATCGCGTAGCAGGGAAGGGTCGACGACGTCGAGGGCCGCACCGCCGGCCGTCCCGCCGCGCGACAGGTCGGCGATGAGCATCTGCTGAAGGCCATCCTCGAGCCAGGCGCTGGCGCTGTCCCCCTGCACGTTGCGAAGCGCCATCACCGCGACCACGGGGTGCCCGGAGACCGCCGCCGACCGGCGCCAGAGGAGGGTGGCGGCGGCGAGGACCGTGAGAGCGATGGCAGCGGCCCAACGCCAGGCGCGGCGTGGTGGACGGGTTCCGGCGAGGGCCGGCAGTGGGCGGTCGCCCGCCCCCGGGAGTGCATTCCGGTAGCCTGCCACCTGAGCGACGAGGGCCGGGTCGAGCGGGCCGGCGTGATCCCGAGTCACGCGTGCGGCCCATCGGTCGAATCCGGTGATAGCCCCCTGCAGAGCGTCACGGGTGCCCGGTGCGGCGAGTCCGGCGAGCCACGCCGCAGCCGCGGCCGGATCCGTAGGCGCAGCGTCCAGCCACCGCTCCGCCGTTGCCCGCCAGCGGTCGACATCACCGCGGCTCGCGAATACCTCGCAGGCGGGGCCGGCACTTGCCGTGAACAGGCGGCGCAGCCGCTCGCGCTCCTTCGTCACCCAGTCTTCGAAGCGCGCCGACCGCTCCACGTGCACGCCGTCGAGAAAGGGACCGTGGTAGAGCTCGACGACGCGGACGTGGTCCGCGACACCGGCGGCTGCGGCAAGTTCGAGAGCATCCACGGTGAGGGGTGCATCGTCCACCAGGCGGATCTCGGCGGCCCGGCCGGCGATCGCGTCCTTCCCCAGGACCCGCCGCAGGTGGGAGAGGGCGTCACTCAACGAGTGCCTGGCATTCTCCTCGTCCTGGTCACCCCAGAACGTGTCCACCAGCACTTCCCGCGGGATGGCCCGTCGGGACACCGCGAGGAGCGCGAGCAGGGCGAGCTTGAGCCGCCGCTTGGTGAGGGATTCTTCCTCCTCACCAGCGGCTCCCAGGAGACGCATACGACCCAGCGTCACGAGGGTGAAGTGATTGCGGCTCAGCGTGTTGACCATGTTGATATCGGAGTGACCCCGGGCGATAAGATGCCGCCATGTCGGGAAGAACAGAAGGGTGGGCGATCGCCGTGGTGGTGGCGTCATCGTTGGCGGGCCAGTTGGCGGCTCAGGGCAGTGCGCCCGTCGGGGACCGCGACCGGGCGGTGTTTCGCGCGAGCTTGACCGCGACCGTCCTGATGGCGGGTCCGGCGGCGGACTCCGCCGGGACCGCGTGCCGCGTGGTTTCCGTCGAATGGCGCGCGCTCGCCGGCTCGGGTGCGTACCAGGTGCAGGTGTCCGCCGGCAGTCCCGATCTGTGGATCGCGGTCAGTCCCGATCCGCGGTGTCCCGGTGGCGGGGCTGCGGGCCCCAATGCCTACCACGATCGAGTCCCGCGGCCGCCGCACGGCGCGCCGGCGGTGCGCAGGGCCTACCGCGTCGTCGCCACCGCAAAGGATGGCACGGGGCTGGAGGTCACGACTCCCGTGTCGGTCGAGATCCGGTGAAGCGGGCGGCGGCGGTCCTCCTGGCGGCGCTCGCGGTGCGGGCGCTCCCCGCGCAGAACCCGGCGTGGACGGCGACGCTCCTCGTCCAGCCATTCCCGAGCCCGTTCCTGGCGGACTGGCAGCGGAATCCGCAGATGGCGGTCCTCACCGTGCTCTATACCGGGCGTGGCGCCCAGTCCTTTCGGGTGGAAGCGTTCGCACGCGCGAAGGTGGGGGAGGTCGGCCGCGTGATCTCGCCTCCGAATTCCTT
Source organism: Gemmatimonadales bacterium (assembly GCA_035553475.1). GTDB lineage: Bacteria > Gemmatimonadota > Gemmatimonadetes > Gemmatimonadales > GWC2-71-9 > 40CM-2-70-7. The sequence continues at coordinate 25,816 of DATNDQ010000026.1, read as the reverse complement.
CGCGTTTGGTCCGACCACCGAATTGTTCACCACCACTGACCTGCTCACCTGGAATACCGAGCGGTCGAACGGCCGGTATGTCTACACCGTGCAGAGAACGGGGCGCCTGCCCGAAGGACCCCTCCAGCTCTGCGCCCGCGTCCTCGATCAGAACAATGTGCAGCTCACGTTGGTCTGTACCGACGTGACCATCGCCTTGCCCGACCCGCCACAGTTGATCTTCCCCGCGACGGCGGCGGTAGTGACCGGGGCCCAACCCGTTTTCCAGTGGACCGCGGTAGTGGTGCCCCCCGAGATCGGTATCACGTACCGCGTCCACATTGCCGAGCGGGGGCCGCAACAGACGCCGGCCACCGCGCTCGCGGCCAACCCGCCCGTTCTCGATCAGCTCGTGTCGGGCGCGCCTCTTCTCACCTACCCGCTCGCCGGCCTGCCACTCGAGACCGGCAAGGAGTACGTGTGGCAGGTGGAGGCCCTGGATCAGACCGGTCTGCCGATCACGCGCGGGCAGGGGCGGAGCGAGATCCGGACGTTCACGGTGGGCGGCCCGGGTCGCCCACCCGCCACACTGGCGTCATTCCCCGACACGCTCACGCTGGTACCCGGATTGGCACGGCTGTCGGGACTCGCGAAGGCTCAGGTCACGGAGACGCCCTTCGCGTACGTGCTGGATGGGCAGGCGCAGCTCCAGCTCTCGGGTGCCTTCAAGGGACAAGTCCGGGTTCAGTTGAACGGTCTCACGGTCGACAAGCGCTCGACTGGAGCTCCGGTGTTCACGTCCGGAGGCCTTCAGGGGACCCTCCCGTCGGGAATGATCCCGGCCACCGTGACCGGCGCGTACGTGCGTCCCACCACCATCGCCTACGACACCCGCTCCGGCTTCTCGCTGGCCGCGTCGCTGGTATTGCCTGGTACTGCTGCGCTCCCCTTCTCGGGTACCCTGCAGCTGACCGCCGCCGGGATCTCGGGACGGCTGACCGCGGGGGACACGAGCGGTTCTTCATTCGCGGCCGTCGGGACGGCGCCCGCCCGGCTGCGCGTGAGGCAGGCGAGCGTCACTCTACCGGGTGGCACCCTCGACCTGAGCGGTACCCTCGAGCTCCTGGGGCAGGACGTAGGATGCGCGGTGGGATCCGGTTCCGTGGATGGGACGGGGAAGGTCAGCGCATCGATCGGTTGCCGGCCAAGGACCCCACTCACTCTGATTCCCGGCGTCACCCGGACTCAGCTCGCCCTCACCGCGGTGAGCGGGTCGTTCACGGGAGACCTCCGGGCCGGGACGTCGAGCTACCAGCTGACTGCGTCTGGCCAGTTGGCACTCGACGCGGGCGGCCAGAACTGCGGTGGGTCGCTTTCCCTCGCGATCACCAATGGCTCGGTGACGCCCGGGCCCTTCACTCCGGCCTGCGACGTCACCGGTACCGCCGACCTCGGTTGGCTGGCGCTCACGCTGTCGAACCTGAAGGTCCAGAAGCTCTCGTACGGGACAGCCACTGGACTCGACTTCGCACTGCAGGTGGATGTGACGCCCTCCCTGCCGTCGGTGCCCGCCGTGCTCTTGCCGACGGCGACCGGGGTCACCGTGGACCGCAACGGCGTGACCCTGCCGGCGACGGACGTCACGGTCACTCGGCCGGCGGTTTCGATGGCGGGGTTCAGCCTCAAGGTCACCCACGCCACGCTTCCGGCGTTCACCCTGAGCTGGCAGGATTGGCAAGCACACCGCGCCACCGGATTCGCGTTCGGCATCGATGGATCGCTTTCGTATGCCGGCGCGGGCGGCCCGGCCGGCCCGTCACTCCCTTCGTGCCTCACAGGGAAGTCGTTGACGCTCACCGGGGCCAAGCTGGCCAACGGCGCGCTCACGGCCTCCCTCGCCGACCAGTCGTTTTCACCAGCGTGCGAAGTCACGATGGGCGGTGCTTTGACGTTGGCCGTCGACAAGGTCGGGGGCGCGGTGGGCATCCAGCTTGGCCCGGATGTCCGGGTTACCCAAAGCCCATCGATCTCCGGTTCCGTGGTGCTGCCCGCCTTCTTTGCTTGCGCCGCTGGCACTGACCGCCGTCTCCCCGTGTCTGCCATCGCGCTGTCGCCCGACGGCACGATCTCGGGTCACGTCGGCGGCGTGTCTCCGCAGTGTCCGGTCACTCTCCCCGCGCTGTCCCTGACCGTTACGAATGCGGCGCTGGATTTCTCCCTGTCCGGGGGAGCGCAGTCCGCCCAACTCTCGGGTGCGGCGACGGCGCACTTCAGTGCGGGGGGCGCGACGGTCTCCGGATCGGGGACGGTGGGCATCGATCTCATCGCCGCCAAGCTGTCGAGCGGGTCGCTGTCGTTCGCGGGACCCTTTGAGCTCGATCTCCCGACCAGTCCCGCCGTTCTCGCATTCTCCGTCGGAGGAGCGACACTCGATCAGGCGGGTCTGCACGTCGACGGGCGTGCCCAGCTGCTCCTCCCCGGCAAGGTGACGGTTGGCGCGACATTCGATCAGACGGTCATCAATCCCCAGACGGTTTCGCTCACCTCGGGAAAGGTGCTCTTCGACGCTCCGTTCTCCCTCGAGGCCGCGATCGGCTCGTCCGGGGACCTGACGTGGAAGAGCCTGGCGGCCGGAGCTGCTCTCGACGTCACGACCGGCCTTCGCATGGATCTGCCGGCGCAGGTGTCGCTGGGAGCCTCGGGGTTGGCCGTCTCGGGGGCCGCGGGTGCGCACGTGATCTATGGAGGGAAGGATCTCGCCGGCGCGTCCGCGGCGTACACCTCGGACTTCGCGCTCGCACTGGCGCCCGCCCGGGTGACCACCGGGTCGGTGACGCTTTCCTGGCAGGGGGCCGATCTCGGCAGTATCGACGCTCAGGGATTCCACCCGGACCTCGGCGCGCTCGCCACCCAGGTCCTGCCAGCTCAGCTCCCGCTTCCGACGGCGGACATCGCGTACGTGCAGCTCCGCGACGCCCAGGGGAACCTGCTCGTCAACTCGCAGACCACCGCCACCGGCGTGCATATCACGAGCAAGACGGGCTCGCCGGTGTCGCTCGTGATTCCCGCGCTGTCGCTGGGGCGCGGGACGGCGCCGGCGGTAAATGTGTCCGTCGACCTCACGCTGGATCCGACGGGACGGGGTGTGACCTCGGGAACGGTCAGCGGCACCGTGCCGCCCACCGCGAACCCGAACGCATTCGATTTGAGTGGCGCCGGGATCCCGTTCGTGGCCGACAGCGTCTCGTACTCCGCGGGCGTGACGGCCGGGTTTACGCTGACCGGCCGAATCGCGATGCTCGGTCACCGGCAGGCGGGGAAAGTGACTCTGGCGCTCGACGGGGCCGGCCATTTGACGGGGTCGGTCAATGAGGCGCTCACGCCGCCGGATTCGATCCCACTCGTCCCGGGCTTTGGTGGCCTGGCACTCGTCATGAGCCAGGTCACGGGATCATTCGGCGTCTCCCTGATGGACGGATCGCCCCCGGTGTTCGACCTGACCGCCGCGGGGTCCCTTTCTGTCGGGGTGGGTGGCAAGCCGTACCGCGCGCAGGCGACGGTAGAGGCCACCAACACGGGTCTCAGGGTCTCGAATCTCACGCTTCCGACCGGTGCGGATTCCCTTGGCGTGATCGACCTCACCGTGGTGCGACTGGGGCTCGCGCACTTGCAGATTCCCGCGCTGTCGCTGGACCAGAGCACGGGGCGCTGGCACTTCGACCTGTTGTTCGACGGATCGCTCCAATTCCCGCAGCTCGACTCGCTGGCTCTCCCTGCCGTTTCCGGAGTGGAGCTGACCGAGACCGGCTTCTCGATTCCCCAGATCAACCTGGCCCAGCTCTCGCTCCCCGCCGTCGCGGTGCAGGGGTTCACGGTCACCCCCCTCGCTTTCCGGACCAGGAGCGCGCTGACGTTCAACTGGTTCACGGGGCAGTTGCCGAGTGACTGGGGATTCGGCTTCGATCTGGGACTTGGGTTCGGCACCGGAGCGCCGGGTGGTTTGCAGGGACTCGAGCTGTCAGTTCTGAATGCGGGACTGGCAGGGGGCGTGTTCACTGGGCAAATCGAGTCCCCGCCGCTCGCGCAGCCCATCGCCATTCCGGGCGGGAGCATCTCTGCGTTCGGTGGCTCCCTCGGGTCGGTGACGCAGGGAACGGGTGGTGCCGCCCGGGTGGCGCAGGGGATCGGGGTCACCGCGACCGGGCGCTATGCGTACCCGTCGCTTCTCCGGTGCGCCAACGCCCCGGCGGATACCGCGGTTGCCGTGTCAGTCGGCATCAGCGCCGCCGGACGATTCGCCGGAGCGGTCACGAATGTCGTGCCGCAGTGTCCGGTGCAATTGGGCCCCCTGCGAGTCCAGATGACGGCGTCGACACTGACGCTGGCGGACTCGGGGGGCGCGCAGGCGGCGGTGCTGGCGGGAACTGCGACGCTGAAGCTTCCGGCCCCCCGCGCACCGGACAGCGTGACGGCCTCCGGCGCGTTGACGGTCGATCTGGCGCACGGTCGCGTGAGTGGCGGGTCGCTCCAGTTGACCCAACCGTTCCGCTGGTCGGTGCCCGCCGCGTTGCCCCTCGTCGCGTTCGACGTGACCGCCGGGCGCATCGATTCGAGCGGTTTCGCGCTCTCCGGATCGGCGGACTTGATGCTCGACGCCTCCGATTCGGTAGTGGCCACGCTCAACAACGTTCTCTTGTCCCTCGCCGATTTCTCGGTGAAGCGTGGCAGTCTCACCGTGACGAACGGCTTCGCCGTGCAGGCGGGCCTCGATGCGTCCGGCACCCTGAGCTGGAAGCTGGTGCCCCGCGGTGCGGCTCCGCCCGCGACCGGCGTACTCATCGCGGCTCCCGATACCGTCACGGTGGATTCGTCGGGTCTTCGTCTCGGAGGGGGAGCGACCGCCGCCTTCGCATACGGGGGCAAGGCGTACAGCGCATCGCAGATGTCGGTCCGCTTCGACTCCGGCTTTGCCCTCGGCGTGTCCCCGGTCGCGGTGACGCATGGCCGAGCGTCGCTCATGGTGGGCACCGACACCATCGCAGTGATCGACCGCGCCGGCTTCTTGCCGGGCAATGTTTTCGGCGTGTTGCCGGTGCCGGACTCGATTCCGCTCCCGTCCGGAGACGTGGCCTTCGTCCGGTTGCGGGACCCGCAGACGAATCAGGTACTCGTCGCCACGGGGACCGACCCGCAGGGGCTCAAGATCACGACCACCGCGCCCGTGCCGCTCGTGATCCCCGCGCTGGCGGGGACGGGCCAGGCCCCCACCGTCAACGTGACGTTCTCGCTCGTGGTGAACCGGGCCACCTTCGTGCCCGTCTCGGGAACACTGAGCGTCAGTGCCTCAGGCGCGACGCCGCTCTTCGATCTGAAGAAGCTGGGCCTGCCCCTCGACATCGAGCGCCTCGCCGCGGTCGCCGCGAGCGGTGGCGGTTACGCCCTTCAGCTCGACGCCAAAGTGGAGCTCCCGGCATCCCTCTCGTCCGCCGACCTGCGGTTCACCAACCTCACCGTCACGGCGCAGGGGCTTTCGGGTCAAGCCGATCTCGGCACATACGCGACCAGTTACCGGTCAGGACTCCCGGTGGTTGCGACGGCGGCTCTGGGACAAGCCGCTACGGTGCAATTCACCGGAGCGCACGTCACCTTCGGCGCGGGCTCGCAGAATTCGGTGCAGCTCTCGGGGACCGTGAACGTGCCGCTGTTCTCGGCCGCGGGTGCCACCAGCGGGACTCCGATCTTCTTCGCGGGGGCGGTGAGTCCGGCAAACGGGCTGGTGCTCACGGTGGACCCCTCCAAACAGGCGAACGCCACGCTGCCCCTTGGCGTCGCGACGTTCACTCCGCAGCCGGTCAGCAACTCGCCGGCGATTCAGGTCGCCGCCTCCGACAACGCGTTTACCCTCACACTCTCCGGGTCCCTCGGCTTCCCCACGCTGGCGCCGCAGCTCGCGGTGACGGTGCAGGGGCTCACGGTCGGGACGGGTGGAGTGGCCGTGGCGGGGGTCGCCGTGAGCGGAAGCGCCCCGCAACAGCTGACCCTCTTCGGACAGACGCTGACACTGAAAACCGAGTCGGACGCGAGTGGGACCTGCCCCGCCATGACCGCGAGCTACGCGAGTCCGGTGTTGACGCTCGCACTCTCTGGTGAGCTCTCTCTCTTCAACAACGTCACGACGTTCTGTGGATTGACGGTCGGAACTGACGGGTCATTCGCGATCGCGAAGGCGTCCCTCTTGAGTCAGCCGGTGAACATCGTGCCGGGCGTCGTGCAGCTCACGTCTCTCTCCATCGGCAACGATCCGTCCCGGGGTCCTGAGCTCACGGCGCAGGTGGGAGTCACGCTGCCGGCTCCATTGGGAAGTACGACGCCCCAGCAGGGCACGATCACGATCGCGAAAGACGGGAGCATCACGGGCGGCGCGACCATCGTCCTCATCGACCCCGCCACGGCCAAGAGCGTGACGGTCGGAGATGCCACCGTCTCCCTCCGTGGTCTCGACCTGGTCCTCGACGCCGCGAATTTCCGGAACAGTTCGGTGCAGGCCGCTGCGTCGATCTGCATCAAGCAGGCATCCTGCCCCGTCAACTCGGGCGCCGAAATCGACCTCGGGTCGGTGTCCGGCAACACGCTGACGCCTGGGCTCAAGATCGGGTTCGACGGATCGGTGCAGGTGCCGGCGGTCAGCATTCCCCATCCGATCACCTTCGACTCCACGTTCCTGCGCCTCACGCTGAAGCAGGCGCACGGGGCGCCGGCGGCCTCCGGTGCGTTCGTGATCGCGGTGGATGGCTCGGTCGGGCTCAACCTCAACGCGGTCGCCGGTGGCCTCGACTTCACGGGGCTCCAGATCTCATCGGACGGCCACGTGAAGCTCGATCTCTCCGGGATCACCGGCGGAGATCTCCAGATCGGGCAAAGCGTGGACATCTCCGTCACGCAGGTCGGGTACTCGGCGAAGGACACGACCATTACGGTGCCGGACGGCAGCAAGCCGACCGGCAAGACTGATCCGGCGGGGCACTCGAGCCCCCAGACCATCACGGTGCACTCGTTCCTGTCGTTCGGCGCGAGCGTCAGCGTGGTGAAGGCGTTCTCCGGGGGCGTGAGGCGCGTGCTGGTCTACCGCGACGCCGCCAACAATTCGCATATCCTGGTCGACAGCGCGCACTTCAACCTCCCCGGCGTCGTGGACATGCAGGCCGACCTCCGGTACGACCAATCAGGGTCCGGGTGGAACATCCTCGTCGGCGGCAGCGCGACCGCGTATCCGCTCGGCGACCTGGGCATGGTGGTGGTCGGGAATCTGGGAGAGGACCAGGGTCCGTCAGGGCCGATCACGCGCTTCGGCGTCTTCCTGGCGGTCCAGGGCCTGAAGATCGATCTCGCTCCGACGCCGATCACGATTTCCGGCATCGGCGGCGGGCTCTTCATCAATCCCACGCAGGCGGACCTTCTGATGGTCCAGACGCTGTGCGGGCTCCAGGACACATCGGGTCTCGTGAAGCCGCCGGCGGCCGCCACCTTCGGGATGCTGCTCTACGGGCAAGCGTCGATCGTGGACGCCAACGCCGCGAGCGGGCAGGTGCTCCTGACGGTTACCGACCAGGCGCTCCTGATCGACGGCAGTGTCACCGTCCTGCCGGCCGTGAGCATGCCGGGCGTCACCATGAATGGCAGCGCCCATCTCAGCATCCCGATCGGGCAGCATGGCGCCGCCGGCGATCTCTTCATCAACGTCGACTACATCGGCGTCGTCACCATCAACACCGATCTGTCGTTCGTCGCCTACTCGGCATCCGCGTGGGGCATCTACGGAAACGTACTGGCACACGTCTATGGATCCTTCGATGCCAATGGGGACATGAGCATCGGCCCCAACGGCTTCTTCGTCGAAGGCTCGATCGACGGCGAATACACGATCTGGATCGCCACCATCTCCGGGGGGTTCAGCACCAAGCTCTGGTGGGTGAAGGACGCCGGGTGGGGAGCCTACGTCGCCTTCGACGTTTCTGCCTCGGTGCTCGACGGAGCGGTGACCGCCACCGGGACCCTGGCGGGCGCCCTCGTGAACTCGCCCCCGATCAGCTACCAGGGCCAGGTGATCAACCCGGGCGGGATGCTGGTGTACGCCTCGGCGAATCTCCACGTCGACTACTCGCTGGGGTCGTGGGATGGGACCGTCTGGGTGCAGTTCCAAAACGGCAATCTTTCGGCGGGGTTCGGGGATGATCCCGCGATGGACGCAGCGATCGCGGCGGCCAAGCAGCAATCGCAGGCCATGGCGGACGCCAGTCAGCAGATCCAGGGGGCCATCGACGCGGCCAAGGCCCAGTCATACCAGGTCTCGATACCCGCAAGTGAACTGGCGGCCGCATACACCCATTTGACCAACATCAAGGGACTGGCCGGCGTGATTGTCTACGGCGTCCCCGAATTCGACTTCCTGCTGTACGTCAGGCCGGGCACCGACACGTCCTACTTCTCGGGCTACAACCGGATCATGAACCAGGACGGCGCTCCGACCGACACCACCCGAATCACCGCGCTCGCCGCGGCGGTGCCGAATGAGCTGAACCTCATTCAGGGGATGCTGCCGGCGGTGAAGCAGAAGCTGGCGGCCATCCAGGCACAGACGACCCAACTCGCCACGGCGCCTCCGGCGCCACCCCAGGTGACGTCACCCATTCAGGTCAGCGCCGCCGGGGCCAACGGCGTGCCGACGTTCACCCTTAACACCACCCTGGCGCAGCAGCAGTCCCGGGCCGCCCTGCAGGGCACCAGTCAGGCCGCCATGTATCAGAGCGCGGTCAAACAGCAAGTGCAGGCGATGGAGGCCGGACTCGCTCAAGCGCACGCCGCGACCAGTGGGACGTCGTCACTGCTCGACTTCGCGGAGCGTTTCGACTCGGTGGAGGCGATGTCGGAGGAGGAGTTCGCGCGCCAGGTGGACTTCGTCCTGCACCGGGCTCAGTGGGCCCGTCAGTCGGACACGTGGTTGCGCTCGCAACAACAGGCCGCCGCCACGCTGATCGCCGGAGTGCCCCAATACCTCGCGGGCCAGAACCGGTGCGTGGACCTTCGCAAGCTCGCGGACGTCCAGTCCACCACGCTGTCCGCCTGGACCGGAGACCCGCAGTGGCACCAGCAATTCATCACCGACACGATGGGGACGAAGTACGGCTGCGACCCCCTCTACCAGACCTTCGTGACGGACATCGGAACGGCGCTCTGGTACGGCACCGGAGACGCTGGGTTGGCGTCGATGTCGACGTCGGCCGACTCCATCTACCAGGCTCTGACCCAGACCGCGGGCACGCGCCTGGCGACCATTCGCGCGCTGCACCTGACGGTCTCCCAGCAGCTGGCCCAGCTGAATCAGGCGCAGGCCGATCTGACTGGCCGCCTCTACGACCTCTACAACCGGTACCTCTTCTGGAAGAAGCAGCCGAGTACGGTCACCGTGGCCACGGCGGCCAGGGTGTCCAAGCCCGGAGTGTCCCTCGCCCCGGTCCAGACCATCGTGACGAAGTCGACGGGGACGAATCTCGACGATCCGGTCTCGATCCAGGCCAGGCTCACGGAACTGGGCAATGAGATGGCAGTGCCGCGCCTCACCGGCATTCAGGTGTCGGGCGGGACCACTACGGCCTACATGGCGGACGTGCGCTTCACGTGGACGGCTACGCACCCCACGGGACTCACGGAGTTCGTCTTCAACGAGGCTCCCACCTCGCCGCAATCCATTCTCCCGGGGCTGCTCTACTCCAATGGCGGGTCCGGCACGCGCGACGTCTGGCTGTTCACCACCAATCCGGATCAGGGTGTCACCGATCAGTACACGTTCCAGGCGGGGGTGCGCGGGACGGCCGGGTACACGGGAATCGGATCCGCTCCGTACACCGTCACGTTCGGGGCGCTGGTCCACGGCGTCGGTCCGTCGAGCACCGTCACCAGCGCGGGGTTGACGGCGGACAACACGCCACCGTCGACCCCGGTGGTCTGGGTTCCGGACCGCGCGACCGTGACCGGCACCGACGGAAAGCCGAGGACCTGGACGGCGGATCCCGGCACGCTCGAAGCCTCGTGGATGGCGACCGACAATCAGTCGGGCATCGCCGAGTTCGACTACGCCCTGAGCTCCGGTACCTCCACGCCCGCGAGCTGGAGTAATGCCGGCGGCCGCACGGACATCACCATCCCCGGCCTTCACCTCACGGGTTCGACACCCACGTACGTCAACGTCCGGGCGAAGAACGGGCAGGGAGTCTTCAGCGCAGTGGGGATGTCGCTGCCGATCTACGTCGACTCGACGGCTCCCCGCTGGCCCGTGAGCGCGGCCTTGGCCCCGCCACCGGTCCCCGGATCGGCCGGCACCGGTCCCACGGCGACACCGGTGAGGGCGGTGTTGGCCGCGTGCTCGGTAAACATGCCTCCGGTGCCGGTGACTCCCCAGACTTCGGCCGGAAGCGGGAGCAACCCGGTGGCCGGCAACGGCATCGGCGGTGCGTGGAACGGAGGCGTGGCCTCGGCGGCGTCCCCGTTCGTGATGGGCCCGAATGCCGTACCTCCTGTGATCACGCTCGTGTCGCCCGCGGCATCCGATGCCGAGTCGGGCGTGTGGGACTACTGGTGGCGAGTGGATCGCACGCCGGACAGCACCTTCGACCCGACCCAGTGGACCGGGCTTCCGGCGGGAACGAGCACCGTCAACGCGTCGGGTGGTTCTCTCGACTACCAGCGCCAGTTCTACGTATCCGTGATCGCGCGGAATCACGCGGGGACCGCGTCGGTCCCCCTGGTCTACGGACCCGTCACCATCGCCGATCCGACGCCTCCGTCTCGGGCGGCATTCTGCGCCGGCATGGCGTCCAATGCGCTCAACGCGCAGTTCTCGGGGCTGGCCGAGGATGAGGAGACTGGCATCGCCGGATATCAGTACCGGGTCCGGGACGCCGGAACCCAGGCGACGGTGCGAACCTGGCTCACGGGGAAGGGTGCCGTTGACTGGACCGGCGTCGGCACCGCGAACTCCGTTTCCACGACGACGCTGGCGTTGACGAACGGGCACTCGTACTACCTCGACGTTCGCGCCCTCAACAATCAGGGCATGGCGGGAGACGTGGTGGCGTCGGGGCCGGTCTTTTACGACGGGACGCCGCCCCCCACGCCCACGGCGACGGCAACGATCGATACCGCGGTCGAGCTGATCGCACAGACGCCTCTGGACCCGGAAAGCGGACAGATGGGCTTGCAGTACGCCGTCGGCACGGCCGCCGGCGCGGGGGACGTGGTGCCTTGGCAGACTCTCCGGGTGATGCCGGCGGCCACCCACCGGCTCTCGATTCCGGTGGCCAAGCTCCTCATCGGGGACTACTACGTGTCCGTCCGATCGGTGAACACGGTCGGTGTGCCCAGCGCCACCGCGACCGCGAAGTTCACGGTTGCGCCCCAGGCCAAGAGTCTGCCGGTGACCAGGCCATGATGTTGCCCCTGCTCCTGGTCGCGGCACTCGCCGGCACCGACTCCACCCCAGCGGTGCGCTTCATTCCCTCCGGCGATTCCGTGGTGGTTTTCGTGGTCCGGAGCCCCGGGGATGCGCGCGGGTTCGTGGTGTACCGCGGGACGGCCAAGGTCACGCCGGCGCCGGTCATCCCCGCCGCAGATGGCACGGCGGCAGCCGGGTTGATGGGCGCCGACTATCCGGCTGTCGCCCGGGCCGTCCGGGCCGTCGATCCCGAGGGTGTGTTCCGCCACCTGCGCTCCGATCCCTTCTCCGCGATTGTCTTGAGCAGCCTCTATCGCGGCGTCGCTCGTGCGCTGGGACGCGTGTTCGTCGACGGTGGAGTGACGCCGGGGTCGACCTACACGTACCGCGTGGTATTCACGGACGCGGCGGGGAAAGAGACTGCGCACGCCGTGACCGCGGTCGTACTCGTTCGCGATCACCGCCCAGCTGCCCCCCGAGGTCTGGCGGTCACGACGGCCGACCACCGGGTCACGCTCACCTGGATGTACCCGCACTTGGCCACCGATTCCACGGCCAACACCATCGGCTTCGTCGTCTATCGGGCCGACGGGCCGGCGCAGCCCTTCCATCGCGTGACGCCGGCCCCGGTGATCCGGAATGACGCGGTCACGCCGACGTTCGTGGACCAGGATGCCCAGAACGGCACGGCCTACCGGTACGCCGTCGCCGCGCTCGATCTGGTGCAGCGGGAGGGCGCCCAGGGTCAATCGGTCGCGGCCACACCGGAGGACCGGACTCCCCCCGCGCCCGTTGCGAGCGTGGTGGTCTCACCCGCGGAAGGTGTTGTGAACCTGACGTGGAGGCGCTCCCCCGAGCCCGATGCAGCCGGCTACATGGTCGAGCGCGGCCGGAAGCAGGACGGGCCGTTCGCGAGGATCACGACGGTGCCCATCCCGGCGGCCCGCCCGGAATTCGTGGACACCACTGTCCGAGGGATCGCGCCCTACTTCTACCGCATCGTCGCCCGCGATCAAAGCGGGAACGAGAGCGCGCCATCGAACGCGGTCGAGGCGCTCCCGGTGGATCACACGCCGCCCGTCCTCCCCGGCCTGGTCCGGGTCGAAGCCACAGGCCGACGGGTGATCGTGCGCTGGCGTCCATCATCCTCGACGGACCTTCAGGGCTACTACGTCTACCGGAGTGATTCAGGACCGGGCCGCGTGGGCGCGAAGCTCAACGGCACTCCGATCCGCGACACCGTGTTCGTCGATTCCTCGGCCTCCGTCCGCCCCGGTCACCACTACGTCATGAGTGTCACCGCTGTGGATTCGGCGGAGAATGAATCCGGCAAGGTGTCGGCCGCCGTGGCCATTCGTGACGATGCGCCCCCGCCGGCGGTCGCCGGTCTGATGGTGGAGGACCGGGGTGGACGCTACGTCGATGTGCGGTGGTCGGCGTCGGAGGCACTCGACGTGGCGGGTTACGAAGTTTCCCGGACGGCCCTGACTGGCCGAACGGTGGCGGACTCGGCGCCGCGGAATCTGGGCCACCTGACGGGTGCCCCGCCGTATCAGCTGCGCGACACGACGGCCATTCGCGGGCGCACCTACCTCTATCGTGTCGTGACGATCGACTCGGCGGGAAATCGGAGCGCCGCGGCGGTCGACACGTTGCGTTTCACGCGGCCGACGCTTCCCCCCGCACCGCGGCATGTGGCGGTCCGGATCACGGTGGGCGCCGGAGTGACGGTCCTCTGGGAGCGTGTCGCGGACCCCGAGTTGGCGGGGTACCGCGTGTACCGCTCGACCCTTCCCACCGGCGTGCGAACGCTCGTCGGCGCCACCGGTGCCGGCGTTACCAGCCTCGCCGACCTGGCCGGCGGGCCCACCTTCTATTATCTGGTCCGCGCGGTCGACCAATCGGGCAACGAGTCGGCTGCAAGCCCCGCGGTCCGGGGGACCCCATGAAGGTCCTCCTCGCCCTCGTACTTGCCGGCGGCACCCTCGCCGCGCAGGGCGTTGTGACGCCGGTCAGCCAGCTGGTGGCCGAGGGCCGGTGGCAAGAGGCGCTGGCCGCTGTGGGAAGTCCGGCGGACTCCGCGGGGCGGGCGCAGCTCTCGCGGATTGCCGTCAACGCCGGTGTGGCTGCGCTCCGGACCGCCGACACCGCCCTGGCCCGGTCTGATTGGGAGCGAGCGGTGGGTACCGGTGTCGCTCCGGTCGAAGCGTATCAGGACCTCGGCGCGCTCCTCTTGGTAACGGGGCACGCCGATTCGTCCCGGCGCGTCGTCACGCGAGGACTCTCCGCCAGCCCCTCGGACGTCCGGTTGCTCGCGTTGCGCGATGTGTTCTGGGAGCTCGACGGACGTGCCGCGGCTGCGTCGCGGAATTGGCGTGCGGCGGAGTCGGCGTTCGGACGCGTGCTCGCGCGGCACCCCTTGGACCGCCTAGCGCTCGTGGGCCTGGGCGGTGCCCGGTTGGCGCTGGGCGACTCCGGAGGCGCGGTGGCGGCCTATCGGCGCGCCCTTCCCGATGACAGTGCCGGTCCCATACCGCCCCTCCAGGTGCTCCACCTCTCACGGGTGTCTCCGGACAGCGGGCGGAGTCTCCTGTTATTGGCTGAGTGGCGCGGGATCGCGGCGCTGGAGCGGGGGAGCGATCGGGCGGAGGCCGCGACGGTGGACAGCGTCCTCCGCGTGGTGCTCGACACCGTGGTGTTCGGCACCGATTGGGGGCCCGGAGAGCTGACGCGGTTGCTCGACGCCCATCCGCATCAGCCACTCCTCGAACGGTACGCGGCTCTCCTGGCCGCACGCGGCGGTCACGACTCGGTGGCGCTGGCCCGGTATGACGAGCTCCTGCGAGAACGGCCGGCCGATGCGGAGGTGCAGGAGGGACGGGCGGCGGTGCTGGTGGCGATGGGACGAGCGGATGAGGCGCGGGACGGCTTCAGCCGCGCGCTCGATCTGGATCCGGAAAACACGGCGGCCTTCCGGGCACTGGTGGGCCTCGATGAGCCCCGTCACCTCGAAGATCTGCTCGGGCAGATCCGGCGCCTGCGGACCCGCCTGCCCAAGTCACGTCTGCTCGGTGAACGGGAAGTGGAGGTCTTGCAGCGGCTGGGGCGGTTGGAGGAGGCGCAGTCGGTCGCCCGCACGCTGAACGGCAGGCCCTCATGAAGCGCGGCGGCAGGCTCGTCGGGCTCCTGCTCCTCCTGGGGGGAGTTGCTCGCGCGCAGGACGTGGAAAACGCCATCCACAATCCGGTCCGGTTCTCCGGCGACATCACGACCATGGGCCAGGTGTACGGGCACACGGGAATCGCGGGCCGCTGGCCCGACGAGTCGTTCAGCATCGGGTTCACGCCACAGCTGCTGTTCTTCAATGACGTGACGGTCGGACTCGACCTGCTGCTCTCCACGCAGGGCTCGAATGTGCAGCAGAACATCAATCAGCTCGGGTTCAACCCGTCCTGGCGGTGGATCACGCTTCATGCCGGCGACTTTTCGGACGACTACACCGACCTCACGGTGCAGGGCACGCGAGTGCGCGGTGCGGGGTTCGATCTGACACCGGGACGTCTGCGTTTCTCGTTCCAGGGCGGGCAGTCGCAGCGAGCGGTGTTCGCCGGCGATGGGACGTCGGTCTATGCCCGGAACCTGTTCGCCGGGACGGTCGGGTATGGGAATCCGGACGGCTCATTCCTGAACCTCACCATCGTCAAGGCGAAGGACGATCCGAACTCGATTCGTCAGGCGGTGATCGACACCACTCTGATCAGCGACACGATCCCCGTGCCCCTTCGCCCCCAGGAGCAGACGCGGCCGCAGGAGAACCTGGTGATGGGGATCGGAGGGCAAGTTGCGCTGCTCGGGCATCATCTCGTGGTGAAGGGGGAGGGGGATGGGGCCGTCGTCACGCACGATCTCGACTCACCGCTCGCGAACGCCTCCGATGTCCGCTTCGGGACCCTGGTCAGCCACTTCATGCCGCTTCGGCTCTCGAGCTCGGGAGACTATGCCTACAAGCTCGACGGGACGTATGGGTTCGGGGCCGGGGCGGTGCACGCCGGCTATCAGTACATCGGTCCGGGCTACACGTCCCTTGGCTTGTCCTACCTGATCAACGACCGCCGCGCGTTCACGTTCGGCGGCAACGTCGGGTTGCTCCAGAACCGGATGCTCCTGCAGGGACAATGGCAGCACCAGAACGACAACCTCCTGGGACAGAAGGTCGCGACGACCAACCAGGACGCCGTGATGCTGAGCGCCGCACTTCGCCCCGCCGACAATCTCTCGGCGGCGGTCACGGCGATGGGCAACGCGGTGGTGAACGACGCGTCGATCGATACGTTCGCCGTCAACGACCACTCCTACGCGCTCACCACCAGCCTCGCCCTCCAGGAATCCCTGCTCGGCAAGCCCACGACGTACAGCCTGTCCTACGGCATTCAGCGGACCCACGACATCAGCGTAGTGATGCCGGTGCCCCGGGTCACCGTGCACAACCTCGCGGGCTCCGTGCAGGTCACCCTCTCGAGAGCGATTTCCGTGGCGCCGTCCCTTTCCCTGGCCGCCACGCAGACGGACGGTGCGGCGACGGAAGAAAACGTGTTCGTGGGCTTCCGCGGTACCGGCCGGTTTCTGCAAGGCAGGCTGACCGCATCGTTCGACGCGTCCCAGACCTTCGCGAACAGCCGCGGAGTGATGGGCGTGAATTCCCAGGTAACCTATGCGTTGCCCTGGGCCAGCAGACTCATGTTCCAGACGCGGTACAACCACTATGCAGCGCTCGGGACTCAGCGGGCATTTACCGAGTCGTTCGCCACGCTCACCGTGGCGCGGACGTTTTGATGCGGGGAGCCCGGTCGTTCGCCCTGACGCTCACCGGCGTGGCGGCCTTCTTCTGGGCCTGCAAGGACTACGTCACGAATCCCGGCGGAGCACAGCGGCAAGCCCGCCAGGTCCGGCTCGACAGCGCGCAGTTCACCATCCCGGACGGCGACACCCTTCGTCTTCACGCGACGGTTCTGGATCAGAACGACTCCGCCTTCGCCGGGCTCCCGCCGGACGTCACGTTCACGTGGGCATCCACGGATACGGCCGTCGCCCGCGTCGACTCCGCTGGCCTGGTGACGGGGGTCGGACCGGGGTCTGCCCAGGTCACCGGCACCGTGATCACGGCGCTGGGGAGGTTCGGCGCCAGCGCCGCCGGGACGGTGGTGCAGCCCCTGGCGCGGCTCGTGGCCGTCTCGGGCGGGGGGCAGACCGACTCGATCGGTGCGACGCTGCCCGAGAGCCTGACGGTGCAGGCGCTGGACAGTCAGGGCCGGCCGGTGGCGGGCATTCAACTCCAGTTCGCGGCTACGCACGGCCTTCTGTCGGCAGGTACGGCGGTCACGGATGCCGGCGGAATCGCGCAGGTCGCGTGGATGCTCGGGGTCCGCGCCGGCGCAGACACCGCCCGGGCCTCCACCCCTGAGCTGCCCGACAGCCTGGTGATTTTCGCAACCCACGTCACCGCCGGCGCACCCGACTCTCTGATGAAGGTCTCGGGTGATGCCCAGACCGGTCAGGCCGGGACGAGCCTTCCGTCGGCTCTGGTCGTGCGGGTTGCCGACCGGGCGGGTAACCCCGTGGCCGCGGATTCGGTCGCATGGAGCCCATCGGCGTCGGACGGGACAGTCGTACCGGCGGGCGTCACGGACACGGCGGGCCGAGCCAATGGCGCGTGGACACTCGGTCCCGGCGCCGGCGGGCAGACCGTCACGGTGACGTCTGCAGGGTCTGTCCCTCCAGTCACGTTCACCGCGACGGCCACGGCGGGCGCGCCGGCATCGATCGCGGTGAACGCGGGGAACAATCAGACCGGCACCGCGGCGACGGGCTTGCCAATCTCCCCATCGGTATCGGTGAAGGACAGTTACGGAAATCCGGTGCCCGGCGTGGCCGTCACCTTCGCGGTGACGGGCGGCGGAGGCAGTGTCACCGGCCCGAACCAGACCACGGGAACGACCGGCATCGCGACCGTCGGCACCTGGATCCTCGGGTCCACGCCGGGCACCAATACCCTCACCGCCACCGCCGCCGGCGCGGGGATCACCGGAAATCCGGTGATCTTCACCGCCACCGGGACGCCAGGTGCGGGTGGCGGCGGGATCCTGTTCTGGGTGGGGAGTGACCCCGGGGGTCCCGACTGGAACAATGCCGCGAACTGGACGCCGAACCGGGTGCCGACCGCCAATGACACCGTGGAGATCGGGGCGGCCGCCCATTCTCCCGTGTTGAGCGCTCGCGGCACCGCCGCGATGATCACCACGACGGCTGACTCCCTGAACCTGAACGGACACACGCTCGCCGTGGGCGACTCGGTGTCCGTGCGGGGGGGTGGCATGATCATCATGCGCTCGGCGTCCGACTCACTGCTGGTGGGTGGCACGCTCACGATGGGGGGTGGTGACGAGACCGGGAAGCTCACCGCGGGGGTGATCACGGTAGGCGGTGATTTCAATCAACCTCCAGCGAGTTCGGCGTCGGCGTTCGTCTCGACGGGAACACACCGGATCGTCATGCTGGGGACGCGTGCCCAGCAGATGACCTTCACCTACGGTCTGGGGATCAGCTCACACTTCAACGATCTCGAGATCCAGGGCACGTCCCCGCTCTTCCTGGCGGGCCGGATGCCGGTGACGGGCAATGTCGCCGTGCTGGGGGCCCGAGCGATCACGGGGAATGACAGCCTGATCGTGAGCGGGAACGTCACCACGGCCGCCGGCAGCTCGCTGGGTCTGCCCGATCTGGACGTCGGCGGCACTCTGGTGGCCGCAGGTTCGTACGCGGTGGACGTCACCAACTTCACCGGCAGCGGGCAGACCATCCCGGTGCTTCCCTATACCACTCTCGCGGTATCGCAGGGCCCGGCCGCGACCGCCGGGCCGATCTCCGCATCGGGCGGCGTCTTCGTCGTCAATCTCGGGTCCCTGAGTCTCGGCGGGCGGCTGTCCGCGGACTCCGCCGTGGTGGCAACGGGAACGCTCACCCTGGGTGGGCACACGCTGGCGGTGGCCAAGAGCTTCGCGGTGATAGGCTCTGGAGCGTTGGTGGAGACCAATGCGCTCGACTCCGTCGTCGCGCATGGAGACGTGACCTTCGGTGGGGGAGACGAGACCGGGAAGCTGACGGCGGGAGTCCTGGCGGTGGACGGCAACTTCAACCAGCCCCCGGCGTTCTCATCGCTTGCCTGGGAGGCAACGCCTGGTCACAAGACGGTCCTTACCGGCGTCGTCAATCAGACCGTCAGCATCAGCTACATCAACAACGCGCACTTCGGCGACCTGGAAATCGACGGGTCGTCCATTATTACGATGGCCACCCGCGTGCCCGTAGCGGGCAGCCTCACCATCACGAATAACGGACTGGTTCAGGGGGCGGACACGATCGCCGTCTCCGGCGACGTCACCCAGGCATCGCCGGAGAACGAGCTGTTCGTTTCCGGCCTCGACGTGGGCGGAGCGCTGGTGGCGAAGGGTGAGTATGGCGTCGGCATGACCAATTTCACCGGCACGAATCAGGTGGTCTCGACCGACGTGCAGGGGTTCCAGAGCGTCGCCATTACGGGGACGGGGGCGACCACCGGCGGGGCCGCGCCGCAGCTGGGGGTCGGCGGCAATCTGTTGATCGAGGGCTCTGGATCGCTCGCGCTCACGGTGCCGCTGTTCGTCACTCAGCACGCCATCGTCACCGGCGGATCGTTGACGCTCGGCGGCCACCTCATGGCGATGGGTGACTCCCTGCGCGTCGGTGGCTCCGGCGTGATCGTGATGACCAACGCCGCAGATACCCTGGTGGCCAACGGGAACGTGGTCTGGGGCGGCGGAGATGAAACCGGGAAGCTGACGGCGGGTGTCCTGGCCATTTCGAACGGCAACTTCACCCAGCCCGGGGCCTTCTCCGCGTCGTCGTTCGCCACGTCGGGAACCTTCAAGACCTTCTTCAACAACAGCAATCCGACGGTCCTGACGATGACGTATTCCGGGGGAAACGCCAGCCGGTTCAATGACCTCGACGTCACCGGGGCCTTCGGCGGCGTGATCCTCCAGACGGACATCCCCGTGAACGGGACCCTCGCGGACACGTTGTCGACGCAGCTGCCCACGGCGTTTACGGGGAATGGCCACACGCTGTCCGTGAACGGCATCGTGATGAAGGGCGCGACGCTGGACCATGTGCTCCTGCGGGTCAGCGGTCCCATCGTCACGCTCGACACGGTCACGTTCCAGAACTACGCGCCCGGAGACACCCAACTGGGCATCATCGGCGCGGGCAGCTATTCGCTGACCGGGCTGGGATTCCTCAGCACGCCCACGACGGGGTTCTATCTCAGCGCTGACGGCGCAGCGTTGAACCTGACCGTGCAGAGCAACCTCGCGCCCGCGCAGGGGGCCGCGTTTACCAGGCTCCTGAACGGCGCAACGGTGACCTGGCAATAGCGGGCCAGTAGACTTCCCGGGTGCGCGTAACCTGGGTCATCCCATGCATTGGAGGAGCACTCACGACGGCGTGGGTGCTCTTCGTCGCCGGGCCGCGGCCCGGGCTCACTCCCGATGCCATGTCCTACCTCGGCGCCGCGGAGTCCCTGGTGCATCAGGGGTCGCTGCGGGAACCGTTCGCACCCTGGAACGCGCCCGACAGCACGACGCCGCTCGCCGATTACCCCGCCGGTTTCTCCCTGGTGCTCGCTCCGCCGATCGCCGCCGGTGTCCCCGGTCCCAGCGCCGCTCGCTGGGTTGAAGCTCTCAGCGTCGGTGGTGCGGTGGCTGTCGCGTCGGCCCTGGTCGGTTCGGTCGCCGGAGAGTTCGGCGCGCTGGTGACCGTCGTACTGCTCGCGTTGATGCCCGCCCTGGTCGATGTGTCCTTCATGGTGGTATCGGAGCCGCTGTTCCTGCTCTTGCTGTCGCTGACGATTGCCGGAATGGTCCGACGACCTGAGCGCCCGGAGTTATCCGGGCTGGCGGCAGCGGGAGCCAACCTGGTCCGGTACGCGGGGGTTTTCCTGGTCGCCGGTGCGGCACTCTGGCAGGTCCTTCAGCCAGGGACCTGGCGGTCACGCCTGCGACAACTCGCCATCGCCGTCCTCCCGGGCGTGCTCGTTCATCTCTATTGGAGCGTCGAGGGGATCGTCCCCGGGGGAGGGGTATCCGCGGGAGTGTACACGGGCTGGCCGGAGGCCTTGAGTGAAGCGTGGAGCACCGGGACCTCATGGCTGGCACCCGGACTCCACGGTTGGGTGGCGGCCGCCATCGCCATCGTGTTGCTGGGCCTGATAGCGACTGCCTGGTTCCGCGGCGGGCGGATGGTCGCAGCCGCCGGTCTCCTCGCCCTCCTGTATGTCGGCACGCTCATGTTTACGAAGACGTTCGTGATCGCCGATCTGCCGTTCGACTTCCGCATGCTCCTGCCCCTCTGCTTCCTGCTCGCAATTGGCACCGCCCCCAACCTGGTGCCGAAATCGGGGCGGGGTCGCGTCGCGGCCGCCCTGGTGGTCACGGTGTGGGGAGTGATGGCCGTGACCCGCGATATCCGGGAGATTCATCGCACGAGGATCGGCGGTGTGGACTATGAGACCGTGGAGTGGCAGGAGTCGGCGGTGGCGGCCTGGCTCCGTGGTCCGGGGCAGGGCATGGTCCTGTATACCAACGATCCCGCGGGAATCTGGTTTACCGCCGGGAGGCCGTCACGATTGTTGCCGAACAGTGGAGCCCCGGATTCGGTGAGGGCGTTCCAGGCCCGGTTCTCCGCCCAGCCGTCTGCGCTTGTGGGGTTCGAGGAGACGTTCTCGCTCGAGTCCGTCTCGGCGGATTCGTTGGCCGCCGCCCTTCATCTCAAATCCGTGGCCACGTTCTCGCGCGGCGTCGTTTGGGTGAGCGCAAGGTCGCTAGGTCGCTAAGTCGCTATGTCGCCATGTCGCCAAGTCGCTCAGGGACTACTTCGCGACTTGGCGTCTTGGCCTCTTAGCGCACTTGTATTCTTGCGATTCTCCCCTTGGGCCCCACCATCCACCCGGCATGGGCGCTGGCGAATCCGGCACTCCAGTAGCTGACCGAATCGAGCGGAAGCCAGACGGTCCGGCCATCCGGCGAGTACGCGGCCCCTCCCGGGCCGACGGCGACGAGGCCCTCAGTCCCCGGCACGGCTGCGAGTCCATACACGCCCCCCGCAAACCCGGGCGGGGTGATGGGCACCCAGGTCTTTCCGCCGTCGTCTGTCCGCGCCACCCGCACCGTCTGCGGGGCCCGGGGATTGATGTCGCCGCCACCGGCGAACGCGTGCGTCGCGTCGCGGTACGCCAGGGACCCAATGCCCGTGGTGGTGGTGCCGTGCTGAATGGGAGTCTGCTGAGACGCCCAGGTCTTCCCGAAGTCGGTGGTGGCCACGACACGTCCGCCACCCGTCGGACTGGCGCCGGTGCCGATCCACGCCCGGCCGCCGGGGCCGGTGACGATGCACGTACCGCTCGCGGCGAAGGCGCCCTCCCCGGAATCGGCGGCCGGACTTTCGCCCGTCGGCCTGAGGGTCCAGTGTGTACCGCCATCGTCGGTGACGAGAATCGGGAAATGTCCGCGAACGCCATCGCTCACCGCGATGCCGTGGCTTGCGTCCCAGAAGGCGAAGCAATCGAAGAACGCGGCGGAGTCGGTGTTGACGAACTGCTGGGCCCAGGTGGCACCGCCGTCATTCGTCCGGTAGATCCGCGAGGCCGGCCCTGGGCCCGCCGCCAGGAGCCACGCGTTCATCGAGTCCATCGCCGCCACGTCGCGGAACTCGAGGGAGTCTGCTCCCGGCACGACTCCCGCGCGCCAGTGGTCCCCCCCATCGGTCGTCTTGACGTAGGTGCCGCCGGTGCCGCTCGCCCAGACGATCTGGTCAGTGACGGGACTCACGGCCTGCAGGCGTTGCGTGGTTCCGCTGGCTTGCGTGGTGACGGTCGGGGCGGCGGTATCCGCGAGGGGCGCGGCGACCAGGAGCATCGTGAGGGAACGGAGGTATGTGTGCATAGGGAACAGAAAGTAACGCTGGAACAGGAGGTTGGTCTGGACGTATGATTCGCCCGTGACTTCGCTGCTCCTCCTTGCGCTGGCGGCACGCCTCGCCGCCGGTGACACCACGCCCCCTGCGATGCTTGCCGGTACGGTGCGTGACACCATCTCCGGGCAGCCGGTGGGACTCGCGCTCATACGGGTGCCGGGGCGAGCCACGTCCGTCATCACCGACGACGAGGGCCATTTCCAGCTACGCGTGGATCCGGGCCCGGTCCACCTCGAAGTGCGCCGCATCGGGTACCGTCCGCGCACCCTGATCGTCACGGCCCCTGATACGGCCGTAATCCTCTATATCCTGCCGGTTCCGGTCGGCATCGCGGGGATCACCGTCCGTCCTGTGGAAGACCCCGCCATCGAGATCATGCGACGGGTGATCGCCCACAAGCAGAACGTGCTCTCTCATTTGCACGACTACAGCTACGGGGCCGACATCAAGTTCGTCGTTCGCAACCAGAGCGTCCCCGTCGATTCTCCCGCGTCCATTCTCGCGGTGACCGAGTCCCGGACGACGGCCTATTGGGAACGGCCCGACCACTATCAGGAAACGATCGTCGCGCGGCGTCAGACGGGGAACGTGGACCCGAACCGGAACCTCGTCTCGGTCGGCGAAATCGTGAACTTTGCCAAGGACCGCATCGACCTCCGGAAGTATTCGATCGTCTCGCCGATCGCCACCGACGCGCTGAATCACTACGACTACCGGATGCTGGACACCACGGCATCGGCGGGCGGGCGAGTCTTCACCATCGCGATCGTGCCGAGATCCGAGGCTTCACCGTTGTTCGTCGGCGTCCTGACCGTCGCCGACTCGACCTACGAGGTACGCAGCATCGATGTCGGCGCCAACAGCGCCCTCCGGTTCACCTTCGTCTCGAACCTGCGGTATCACCAGCAGCTCGCCGACCAGGGCGGAGGCCGCTGGATGCCCTCTGAGATCCGGCTCACGGGCGAAATCCACCTCGCGGTGCCAATCCCCGGTATCCCCACGCATCTGAGCTTCGAGCACGTCGCGTCACTCGCGGGGTTCGCGTTCGATCAGGGGCACCGGCCCAAGGGGATGGGTGAGTACCGGGTGGTGGTGGCGGACAGCGCCGACCGCCCGGATTCGTCCTGGGCCGAGGCGATTCCCTTGACGCCGACGGAGCGGGAAGCGTGGACGCGGATCGATTCGATTGCGACGACCCCGGCGACCCTGGGGCATCGGATGGCCATGGGCTTGGGAGCGGCGGTGTTCCTCGCCGCGAACCCCACGTTCTTCCACTATAACCGCGTCGACGGGGCGTATCTGGGCGCCGGGGGTGATTGGAGTCCGGGGCCGCACTGGGTCGTGGGCACCAGCGCGGGTTACGGGTTCGGGGCGGAGCGGTGGCAGGAGAATGCGAGCGTGAGCCGCATGCTCTCCGAGGACCGGCAGATCTGGATCGGCGCGGGAGCGTATGATCAGACGGAGCATCGCCCCACGATGGTCTCGACCGACTACAATCCGACGTTCCGCAACTTTCTCTCCCGCATCGATCCGCTGGATTACTACCGCGAGCGGGGGGCGCGCGCGTTCGTGTCCGGGAAAATCTGGAGGGGCACCAGGCTCGAGCTCTCCTTCGTCAACGCGACTCAGTCGAGCCTCGCGGTGACCACCGATTACGCACTCGGCGTGCCCAAAGCGCGGGCGCTTCGTCCCAACGATCCGATTGACGGCGGGAATCTGCGAGCGGTCGGCGCGACGGTCGTGTACGACTCCCGGCCGCTCTTGCGGTCGAAGGGGCGCGACTACCGGCTCCGCCAGCTGGTGCAGACCCGCATCACGGCGTCGGCGGAAGTCGCGGCTCACGACGTCCTGGACGGCGATTTCTCCTACCGGCGCTACGTCCTGCGGATCGAGCGCATTCAGCGGACTTTGAATTTCGGTGTCACGTCCATCACGGCGGTGGGGGGCATCGCGACCGGATGGGTACCACCGCAGCGGTATTTCACGGTGGACTTCGGCAAGGAGCTCTATACCTACCAGCCCAACGGATTCAATACGCTGAACGGCAATAATTTTTCCGGTACGCGTGCGGCGATGCTCACCGTCAATCATGATTTCGATCGTCTGCTGTTCGCGAAGAGTCACATCCCGGGCGTTCGGTCTCTGCCGTTTACGATGAGCGTGCACGTCGGTGCGTTCTGGAGCGATTTCGTGAATCACCCGGCCACTCCCGGCGACGGCGTACTGCTGACGGCTCCGAAGCTCTACTCGGAAGCCGGATTCGGGGTGGGGAACCTCACGCCATTCTTGTCACCCGTCGATCTCGCCGCCTACTTCACATGGCAGCTATCTGCTTATTCCACAAGGACTTTCCGCTTCGGCATTGGGCTCACCCGGCTCTAATTGAGCACATCCGGGTAGGAAGTTCGCGCAGTTTTGGAATTCACCCCGCACCCACAATTTGGAGCGATCTGTGGTTCGCACTCTCGTACGAGCGTTTTCGGCCCTTGTCGTCCCCGTCCTTCTCCAAGCGCAGACTCCCGACTCGACTCGACGAGACACCACCGCAAGCACGGCGCCCCGAACCTCGGGTGCGCACATCACGAAGGCGCACCTCGACAGTCTGCCGATTGACGACCCCGCGTCCGCCTTCGCGCAGATCCCCGGTGTCTTCCTGCGGGGAGGAGACGTGGGGCTGTTGCCGAGTGCGAGCCTGTCGATCCGGGGTGGCCTGGCGAATGGCGCGGCCACGTACGTCGATGGCGCTCCGGTTCGGTCCTTCATTACGGGCACGCCGTTCCTCACTCCCGCTCTCAACGGCATCTCGGGGCTGGACGTGACGACGGGGTTGGCGGGTGTCGAGCTGTCGGATATCCAGAATGGAGTCGTCGAATACCACACGCCGGCCGGGAGTGACCACTTCCAGACGCATTGGACGGCTCATACGGACAACCCGTTCGGGTCGGTAGCGAGCGTCGGGTACAATCGCTTTGCCGGCGATGTCAGCGGACCCCTGGGCATGCCGGGCCTCACATTCTTCGCGTCCGGGATGTTGCAGGGACAGTCGTCCGAGTACCTCGGATTCGGTGCTCAGAACGTCCCTGCCTACGAAGTGGGCGGACTCGACACGACCGTCCTGGTGAGTACGGGCAGCGGCAACGCGTCGGTCGCGATTCCCAAGTATGTGTCCTTCGATCAGGGCATCTCGCGGCCGCTCGACTGGACCACGCAGACGCAATTTCAAGGCAAGGTCCGGTGGGCGTATGGGGCAGGCTCCAGCATCGCCATCTCCGGATTCGCCGGAGG
>DATNDQ010000025.1:0-16814 GCA_035553475.1 Gemmatimonadales bacterium | reverse complement strand
AGGTTGCCTTGCACCGGAAACATCCGGAGCGCGGCCTTGTGGAGCTCGAGGCGCCCATCGGGAATCAGTCCCCCAACGTTGACGCACTCCACGACGGTCCCCGTGTCCTCCGCTTCCAGCCGGATCAGTGGTCCGCCGATCTCGAGCACGGCTTCCGCCCGGAGCTCGATGGCACCATTCACCACGGCCCCACCCTCTCGTGCGGAGAACGGTGGGACATCAGTCCACGCGCCCGCGAAATCGAGCCGGGTCGGCGCACTGGCGCGTACCAGCGTCGGGAGCTCGCGACGTCTCATGGCACGGCCGTCCCGGTCGTCGCGGTCGTCGCGGTCGTCCAGGTGGCAAGCGTCGGGAGCTCGCCGCGCGCGTCCATGCGCACTCCATGAACACGTCGATTCATGCCGTTCACACCTCGAGCGTGATACAGCCAGATCACCGGATGCACTTCTCCGAGCACCCGCTGCGCGTCCTGTGGGTCGTCAGGAAGGGGCAGGCCCGTGATGTCGCCAATGGTGTGGACGTACGACAAACCGGGGTCTCCGGGGATGCTCATGACGGCGGCGCTGAAATCGTGGGCGCGATAGATCATCCCGTTGAAGGTCGCGAGCTCGTACTGACGGATCCCGACCTGACATCCCACCGCGGCCAGGTTCGCCTGAATCAATTGCTCCACTGCCGCCTCTCCGCTGCCGACCGTGACGATGTCGAATGACGGGCAATGACCGCCGAGCAGGCGACGGGCCGAATCAGGGTCGAAGGGAATGGGCGGCACGGGGATGTAGCCGGGAAGCTCGGGGGGTACCGGTCCGTCGGCGACGTGGCCGAAGCCGAAGAGCACGCCGTCGATGATCGCGCGGCGGTCGATCGCGAGCGCGAGCGCCAGCCGCACCTTCGGGTCGTCGAAGGGTGGACGTCGTACGTTCAGCACCAGCCCGTACGGAAGGATCAGGGGATACTCGAGCACCTGCAGCCGCGGGTCCTTCCGGACGAAGGGCACGTGGATGGCGGTGATCCCGGCGAAGTCCAGCTCACCGCCCGCCAGGGCCGCGAGCTTGGCGGTCGGCTCGTCCACCGTGACGACGATGAACCGGGAGAGGTGCGGCGGCCCACCGAGTGACGCCGGGAAGTCGGGATTGGATTCGAAAATCCATCGCCGGTTGTGCTCGAACGACACGAAGCGAAAGGGCCCGTTCCCGATCGGGCGGGTGTTCCAGGGCGCGCTCCGCATCTGCGCGTCGGGGACGGAGCTCAGAAGATGGGCGGGCAAGATGCCCAGGTCCGTGAACACGTCGGGGAAACCCTCCGGGGCCCGCGACCAGCGGATCGCCACCGTCGAGTCGTCGAGGGCGGTGACGCTCTGGATCGCCGTGAGATCGGCGTACCGCGGATACCCCGTGACGGAGTCGCGCGCCGCGTTCAGGGTCCAGGCGACATCCTTCGCCGTGGTCGGAACGCCGTCATCCCAGCGCACTTCGGTATGCAGGGCGAACGTCAGCGTGCGGCGATCGGCGCTCCAGGTCCAGGCACGGGCCAGATACGGCTCGGGTTGCAGCGCACTATCGTACCGGGCCAGCGTCGTCAGGAGCGCGTAGCGTTCGACCTGCCGGGGCAACGGCGAGCGGGTCACGAGACTGTTCATGGTTTCGAGATCGGCGCCGTACGCAAAGAGCACCGTTGATCCGCGGCGGGCTGCGCGGTCCCCGGCGCACGCCGCAGTAAGACCCGCGAGCACGAGGAGCCACCGGCGGGGGCGATGCACGCCCGCATTCTAGCGGCCCCCGAACCGGGACGCGAGATTGTCGCCGTGCTCCGGCATTTGCTCTCCCGCCTCGCCGTGGGCGCCGCGGTAGTCGCGGGCGTCGTGGCCCTGACGTTCCTCCTGCTGCATGCCGCGCCCGGCAACCCGGTGGACTACCTGCTCGGCCCCACCGCCACCCCCAGCCAGATCTCCGCCGCCCGCCACTCCCTCGGGTTGGATCAGCCGCTGCTCGAGCAATTTGCCTCGTGGCTGTCACGGTTCGGCACGGGTGATTGGGGCACGAGCATCGCCACCGGTCGACCGGTCCGGGAAATGATCGCCACCGCCTGGCCCGAAACGGCCTGGCTTGTCGGGTTGTCACTCCTCCTCTCCTGTGGCCTCGGCGTAGTGGTCGGCGCGATTCAGGCCGCTCGACCTGGGTCCCGCACGGACGCGGCGCTCTCGATCGGTACCGTCACGCTCTTCGCCGTGCCCAGCTACTGGCTGGGGCTGATGCTGATCATGCTCGGGACGTATCAGTGGAAGGCGTTCCCCGCGTTCGGCGCAGCCGGCTACGACGCCGATTTCCTGGGGGGGTGGGCCCGGCTCTTCGATCGCGCGCGCCACCTCGCGCTCCCTCTGCTCACCCTCACGCTGATCGGGATCGGCGGAGTGGCCCGGTTCGCGCGTGGCGCCATGGTGGACGTACGGCGGGAACCCTTCGTCACCGCGGCGCGCGCGAAAGGCCTTCCGCCCCGGGGGGTCACGCGCCACATCCTGCGGAACGCCTTGATTCCGGTCGTCACCTTGCTGGGACTCTCAATGCCGGCGCTGTTCTCCGGCGCCGTCTTCGTCGAAACCGTCTTCGCGTGGCCCGGCGTGGGCCGGGTGCTCGTGGAAGCAGTGCAGGCACGCGACTATCCGGTCGTCATGGCGGCCACCGCGGTCAGTGCCGCGCTCGTGGTAATCGGGAACTTGGTCGCGGACCTGTGGGTGAACGCGCTCGATCCCCGCCTCGAGAGGCAGGCAAGGTGAGGCTGACCTGGCGCGACCGTCGTGGCCGCTTCGGGATGGCCGTCCTGCTCGTCGCGGTGGTCGTGGCGCTGGCCGCCCCGCTCGTCACGAACGGGCACCCTGACCAGCAGGTGGACGTCATTCAGACGCGCTTTCTCCCACCCCTGGCCACGGACCTGCACGGCGCGTGGCACGTCCTTGGCACCGACCGGTTCGGGCGCGACGTCTGGACCCGGCTCGCCTACGGCGCCCGCATTTCCCTCGGCGTGGGCGTCCTGGCCGTCGCCATTTCCGTGGCACTCGGGTGCCTGGTCGGTGGCGTGGCCGGCGCGAGCAAGGGCTGGCTCTCACGCGGACTCATGGCCGCCACCGACTTCGCGCTCGCCCTTCCCCGCGTGGTGCTCCTGCTCCTGCTCGCCGCGCTCTGGCGCCCCTCCGCGGGACTGGTCGTCATCGTACTCGGCATCACGGGGTGGATGGGCATCGCGCGGCTGGTCTACGGTGAGGTTCGTTCCCTGTCGGCGCGCGGTTTTGCGGAGAATGCCCGCGCCCTGGGCGCTACGCGCCGGCGGGTGCTCTGGCGGCACCTCATCCCCAACGCCCTCACGCCCGTCATCGTCGCCGCCGCCCTCGGCGTCGGCAACGCGATCCTTCTCGAAGCGGGATTGTCCTACCTGGGCCTCGGCGTTCAGCCGCCGACGGCATCATGGGGATCGATGATCGCGTCGGGCCGCGATACACTCGTCAACGCGCCCTGGGTCGCGGCCGCGCCGGGCCTCGCGCTGGTACTGGTGGTCGTTGCCTGCACCCTGCTCGGTGACGCACTTCGCGACCGGCTGGCCCCGCACGCCACCTAGGCGCGCGCGAGCTCAGCCAGCACGTCGGCGAGCACCTCGTGGTGGCCCGGAAAAATCTTCACTTCGGGATCGATGCCGACCTTCCGCCAGAGCGCCGCTTCCGTCTCCCGCACCTTGGCCGTGATCAGCTCGTCCTTGTCTCCGCAGACCACCGTGACGCGAGTCTTGGCGAAGACCGACAAGTCGACCTCGGGCGGCACGGTCCCACCCCACACCACGAGGCGCTTGACGGGCGCGCGCGCCCGAGCGGCCCACCGGGTCGCGGTCGCCACACCCTGCGAGAATCCCAGAGCCGTCACCGGCAGATCCCGGCCGATCTGACCTCTCACTTCAGCGTAGAGTGCATCCAGGTACCCGAGGTAGTCTTCGATCTCATGCAGGCGGTCTTCGCGCGTCATCCATGAAGCACCCATCACTCGTTGTTGTGTTCGATCGATGTAGAAGCGTGAGAGCCCCTCGGGGGCGACGACGATCCGCGTCCCATCCGCGAGGCCTTCGAAGTCCTCCGCGAACCGGCGCGCCAGCTGGCCGTAGCCGTGGCAGACCATCCAGAGCTCGGACAATTTCGGCCCCGGTTCGCCGAGCATGACGTACCGGGCCGTGCGGGAGACGCGGATCGAACGCTCTTCCATAATCCCCTAGGTAATGAGCAGTGTGACGATCTCGTGCGGCTCGGCGATGAACCGGACGGTATGGCCGCGACCCTCCACGACCAGCGGCTCCGCGGACTTCTCATCCGCCCGGACGCGGTGCGCGGTCCTGATGGTATCGGACAGCCGCCACGCGCCGACCACCCGCTCCCCGCGCGCATTGAAGCAGCGCAGAACCATCCCCGAGCCGGTTTGGGCCGGCTTCACCGCCGAGAGCACCAGCCCGCGCCCGTCCAGCGTCGCACCGAACGTCTTTGGCGCACCCAAGTTCGCGTTTCGGAGCCACCGCGCGCGGGCGGGCAGGAACACGTCCTCCCACAGCTCGGGGAGGCTCTCCCCCGCGTCGAGATCGCGTGCTCCGACGGAAACCAGCGCGAGCTCGACTCGGTCGCTGCCGAGGCACTGCCCGTCCGGAGTCGAGGTGGGCCACCCGGCATGGCCGGGGCGAGTGGGCAAGTCGTCCTTGGAGAGCTCCCCCGCGCCGCGCAGGATCGTGAACCGCAGCTCTCCCTCGGGAGTCCACTCATACTCGAAGAACCCGGGCGCCAGCAAGGCGAGTCCCCGGTTGCCCTGGGCCGCGGCCACAAAGCGGTGGGCGGGGGCGGTGGTGACGGGCGTCTCGCGGGGATAGTCCTCAGCGTGAACCGTGAGCGGACCGCGGCGGATGGCGCCGAATGCCGCGCCCGCGAGCGCTGGTCCGGAGACGCCAACGGGGCAGCACAAACGCAGCCGGTGATCCCCGACCCGATTGTCGATGTCGAGCAGGCATCTGAGGACGGGGCTTTCGTCAAAGAGCTGCAGGATCAGACGGGCCGCCGCACCGGGCATCTCGTACGTGACCTCGAGCGCCGCGACCAGCGGCCCTCCCGCCAGTCGCCGGACGCGAATTGGTCCCCCCGCACGGGCCGGCCTCCCCTGCGGAAACGGCGTATAGAGATCACCAAAGTCCCGTTCCCCCTCCAGCCGCAAGAGGCCCTCGAATCGCTCGTTGGTCCGGCGGTCGAGAAACGTTACCGCGCCTGTCGGCTCGACGGTGACTTCGAGGAACGCATTCGACAGCGTGCGCCCATGCACCTCGGCTCCCGATTCCCGCCGGAGGGGCGCGGAGACGCGCGAGCGCAGAACGGACGAACGCAGTCCTTCCAGCGCCGGCGCATGGAAGGCGATCCGGATATGGTCGACTTCGTCCTGATCAGGATAGTGGTGCGCCGCATCCCGGCGTTCGAGAGCCTTCCGCCGGCTCAACACCTGGATGGGAATCGCTTCGCCGTCCAGGTTCATCAGCGCAAACTCGCCGGGGCCGTGCCCCTGACGGGGTTTCCGATCACCGGGCGGACCCACCAGGACATCCCGGCGGAACCAGGTCGTATCGGCGATCACCACGCCGCTCCGGGTGCGCGCGACGGGGTTCCAGAGCCAGAGGGCTGAATCCGGATGGGGATGGTCCCTGGACAGGTCGGGGTCGTGCCCCGACAGATCGTCCGCCGCGCCGTCCGCGAGCTCACGGCTGGTCGCTTCGACGGAATCGAGGCGGGTGCCCTGAGCGCGGGCGACCGGGTCGGCGCAGCATCCGCAGAGCGTATCGTGGAATGTCCCGCGAATGAGGGTACGCCAGGCGCGGTCGAGAAGCGCCCGCCGGTCCCGCCCACCCGCGCGCCGGGCGAGAGCGACGAGCGGCTCGACGATCCGCTCGAGCTGCAACTCGGCGCGCGAATACCGCCGCTTCAGCGGGGCCCGCGTCGAGTGCACGCCCTGCAGCGTCCAGGTATACCGGTAGGACCAGCGCAGCTCTCCCGACACCTCAGGGGCGTGCACCGCCTCCGCCGCGATCTCCTTCAGGAACTCATCGAGACGGGATATCCGGACCGCGTTCTGGGGCTCGAGCTCGGCGATCCGATCCCGGAGCGTCGGCAGATCCGGGTACGGCGCATGATGATCGGCCCCGACCGGTACAGCGATGTGATTCGTCGCCGCGCGTCGCGCGAGCTCCTCCCGGAGCGGCACCCACGCCTGCCGCAGGCGCTCGCGGTCCGTGGGAAGCGCGGCGCCCACCTCGTATCCGTCGGGGGGAAAGTGCCAGAGCAGCAGGTCGCGTCCGTCGGCCCCTCGCCACCGGTAGACGTCACGTGTCTGGCCCGGTTCTCCACCGAGCCCCCGCCAGAGCGCCGCGGCTTTGAGTCCGAATTCGCGCGCAAGCATGGGGAGGATGGCGGGGTGACCGAACGCATCGGGCGAGTAGGCCACGTCGAGACGCCCGCCCCAGCGGGCCGTGTCGACGGCACCATAGAGGAGATTCCGGATCAGGGACTCGCCGGAGGGAATCAGCTCGTCGGCCAGGACGTACCAGGGGCCGAGCTGCAAACGGCCACTCTGGGCCAGCGTGCGCAGGGCGGCTTCCCGGTCGGGCCTGACCGCCAGGTAGTCCTCCACCAGCACCGTCTGGCCGTCGAGCAGGAAGGACCGGTAGGCGGGATCATTCTCGAGCAATGACAGCAGGTCGTCGACCGCGGGCACCAGGCGCGCCGTGAAGGCCGCGCGTGGGAGGTACCACTCGCGGTCCCAATGGGTATGCGGGATCAAGTGAAACGTTAGTGTCACGGCCCCCCCGGCCCGGACGACGGCGGTCTATATTCCGCGAATCCAGGCACTCGAGGATTGATTTGTGCTCCGCAAGATAGCGCTCTCCGTCTCGGGACTCCTCGTCGCCGGCGTGGCCGCGCACCGGATCGTACCGGGGGCCCTCGGCAATGGGACTACGGTCCTGCCCTCTGGGTGGCGAATCGCCCCTGCCGGCAGGCAGGTCCCTGTAGGCACTCTGCCCCTCAATATTCTCCGGCTCGCCAACGGACAGGTCGTCGTCACGCTCAACGGCCACTCGGCCAACGGTCTGTGGCGCATCGACGCGGGCACCGGAAAGGTCGTCGACTCGCTCCCCTTCAAGGCTGCGTGGCTTGGTCTCGCCCACCGTGGCACGGCAGCGGCCGATACGGTCTGGGCCTCAGGCGGAAGTACAAACCGCGTCTATCGCGTGATCTATGGTGCGGGTGGTACCGCGGTGGATACCGTCGTCCTCGCCCCACCGCCGGCCGCCATCTTCCCCGCGGGCATCGCCGTTCTGCCGGGCCGGGATCTCGTCGCCGTGGTCGGGAACCTCTCCGACTCAGTCTACATCCTCGATGCCAGGACCCTGGCGGTGACCGCGAAGTTCGCCGTCGGGCACCATCCGTACACGGCCGTGGCGGATTCTGCGGCGGTGTACGTGAGCAACTGGGGAGATTCGAGCGTGGAACGGCTGCCGATCACCGCGACGGGCGTGGTGGACGGCACCAAGCTGGCGGTGGGACCGCATCCTTCGTCCATGGTGCTCCGTGGCCATCAGCTCTTTGCCACGCTGGCGGGGGCCAACGAAGTCGCGCGGTACGATCTCGACTCGAACCGGGTGACGGACCGCCTGGCGGTCGCGCTGATGCGCGGTGCTCCTACCGGGAGCGATCCCAACGCCCTGGCGCTCACTCCTGATGGCCGACGGCTCTTCGTGGCCCTCGCGGGGAACAACGCCGTCGCCGTCGTGAATGTCGCAGCAGAAACGCCCACGGTTGAAGGACTGCTCCCCGTCGGCTGGTATCCCACCGGAGTGGAAGTCTCCCGCACCGGGGACACGCTGTATGTCGCGAACGGCAAGGGCAACGGGTCGGGCCCGAACCCCTCGGGTCCATATATCGCGGACCTGGTACGCGGCTCCGTGTCGGTCATCCCCCTCCCCGACGCCCCCGGGCTCGCCTCGGCGACCGCGAAGGTGTTGAGCCTTTCACCCTATTCGAATCCCGGATTGCGCGCGGCCCCACCCGACCTGCCGAAGGTTCACCACGTCGTCTACGTGATCCGGGAGAACCGGACCTACGACCAGGTACTCGGCGACGTGAAGCGCGGAAACGGCGATGCGAAGCTCGCCATCTTCAACGATTCAGTGACGCCCAACGCGCACGCGCTGACGAGCCACTTCGTCCTCTTCGACAATTTCTACGTGGACGGAGAGGTGTCGGCCGACGGGCACGAGTGGACCGACCGTGCGTTCGCCGGTGAGTACAACGAGAAGACGTGGCCGGCTGTTTATTCGAGCCGCCGCGATTGGGACCTGGATGATGGATCGGACCTGGCCAATCCCCACGGCGCCTACCTCTGGGACGCGGCTCGGCGCGCCGGTCTCTGGACGGTGAATTTCGGCGAGGCCGTGCAGACGGACTCGAGTGGACGACATGTCTCCTCGATGCCCGGACTTCAGGGCATCACCGTGCCCGAGTTCCCCGGCTTCGAGCTCGCCATCCGGGATACGACGCGGGCCAGGCTCTTCGCCGACTCCGTGAATGCCTGGGATCAGCGGGACACCTTCCCGGCGCTCGTGATTCTCTACCTCCCGCGCGACCACACCGAGGGCAAGCGGGCCACCCGTCCGACGCCGCGTGCGATGGTGGCCGACAACGACCTCGCGTTGGGGCAAATCGTGGACCGTCTCTCCAGGTCGAAGGCGTGGAAGAGCATGGCGTTCTTCGCGCTCGAGGATGACGCCCAGGATGGACCCGATCACGTGGACGCACACCGCTCAGTGCTCGTCATGGCTTCGCCCTATGCCCGCCGTGGCCTCGTGGACAGCACCATGTACTCCACCAGCTCGGTGGTACGGACGATCGGGATCTTTCTGGGACTCTCACCACTCTCGCAATACGACGCCGGAGCCACACCGCTCACGCACGCCTTCGCTTCGCGGGCGGATGTCTCGCCCTTCCGTGCCGTGGCACCGCGCTGGCCGCTCGACGAATTGAACGGCCAGCATTCAATGTCGCGGCTCACCAATCAGGACTTTGCGGGCCCCGATCTGGCGGATGAGACGATTTTGAATCAGGAGATCTGGCAGAGCGTGCGGGGACGCGAGGCGGTACCCGCGCCACACCGGACGTACCTGCCCGGACATGCTGCGGCGGGAGATGACGACGACCGCTGACCGGCCTTCAGGCGGGTGAGAGTACGCTCCAATCGTCCGGGTCTCGCAGATGCACGTGCGAGACCCGGCGTGCTTTTGCCAGGAGCGCCTTGATGTCCCCGATGGCCTGCGCGCGCTCGAGCGTGCCGAACGTGGTGTGCATCTCGGGGATGGCGATGTCCTGATCGGGATCGGCGGTGACGACCAGGAAAAGCCCCGTGTCGGGACCTCCCTTGTGCAGCTGCCCAGTGGAATGGAGGTACCGCGGTCCGTATCCCGTCGTCACGACGCATCCGGTGGCGCCGTGCCACAACCCGGCCAGCGCGCCGAGTCGCGCATCATTCGCGGGCGTCTGGGGGAGGTACGCGAGAATCGCGACGTAGTCCCCCGCCCTGGAGGACGCGGCGAGCGCCTTCGCGGTCAGCGTCGACGGCGACGCTTCTGTAGTGCCGCTGGGACGCGCCAGTTCCGCCCGCGCGAGCACCTTGGCCGCCTCCACGTCCGGCTGATCGAACGGATTGACGTCGAGCGCCTCACAGAGCGCGACGGTCGCGTACTCCCACGTCAGGAACGTGGCGCCGAGCGAGACGGGGTTGACCGCTCCGATGTCGGCGGCAAAGACGTCCTTGGTGTGCCACCCCGCACCAACGGGTACCACACCGCGTCCCTGCTTGCCGGTGCTCTCGGCCACCAGCTGCTCGATCCACGCGGCCACGGAGGCCATCGGGCCCGCCCCGCGCAATGCGAGCTTGTCCTGACCCCGGCGAGCGGCCGCCCCGATCACGGCGCCGAGCTCGCGGGCCTTGGACTCGTCCACGGCCAGTGCGCTTTCGAGCACCGCGGGACCCGGGCCACCCATCAGGGCGAGCGGGAGCATTCCCACGACGGTCAGCGCCGCATATCGCCCGCCGACATCCGCTGGATGCGCGAACACTTCCCGCCAGTGCTCCCCGCGCGCCTTGTGTTCCAGCGCTGTGCCCGGGTCGGTGATGGCGGCGAAATGGCTGGCAGGGGCCAGGCGGGCGAAGTGATGACAGGCCGCCATCGACTCGACGGTCGTACCGGACTTGCTGGCAATGACGTAGAGGGTCTTGGCCGGATCAGACGCGTGTTCGGCCGCACGAACGGAGGCCGGATCCGTGCTGTCCAGGACGGTGAGATTCTGGGCGCCGAAACTCGAGGCCAGAACCCGGGGCGCGAGACTCGAGCCCCCCATACCGCACACGACGGTGTGCGCAAGGCCGTCGGCCCTCGCCCGGGCGGCGAACTCCGCGAGACGTGGCCATTCACTCAGGGATTTGCGGGGAGCCTCGCGCCAGCCCCAGCGATCCGGATCGGGAGTTGCCATCGAGAGGGAAGATAGTCACCTCTCCCCGGCTCCGTGTCGGACGCGTACTTTCGAAGGCCGTGACCCCTCCCGCCGTACGGGCCGATCAGGATCGCCGTGGTCTCTGGATCGCGGTAGGCGCGCTCGCGTCTTACACCGTGATGTCCGCGGCATATCTCCTGAATCCCGCCTCTCAGAAATCGCTCGCCCCCGTCGCGTGGACCTGGGCCTCCCTGTACGCCACCATCGCCGCCCTCGTCGCCCGGCGCCAGGCCGACGAGAGCGTGGAACGGCGGGCCCTCGGGTGGATTGCCACCGGGTGCGCCATCTGGCTTGGCGGGCAGCTGGGAGATGATTGGTCGTACTTGAAGGATGCCCCGCAGAGCCTCGCCAAGGGCATCGCCGCCTTGGGGTACGTCGGGATCTATCCATGCCTGGTGGCCGCCGTCGCCATCCTGCTGCGCCCCCAGCTGCGCCGGGTGTCCGGCATGGCCGTCATTCTCGACACGCTGCTGCTGACGTTCACCAGCGGCATCCTCACCTTCGAGCTGCTCAGTGAGCAGGGGCCCGTCACCGATTTCCGACGGGCGTTGCTCGGGATCGTCGGGGGCCTCGGCGCCTTCGTCCTCTTGTGGAGCATTCTCGTAGGCGTACTCAACCGGACCCGAACGCTCCAGGAGCACGGGTCTCGGGCGTTCGGCGCCCTGGTGGTGTTCGCCCTCGGCAGCGTCGCGTACGCCGCGGCGCAGATCGTGACCGGCCAGATCGGGTCACAGCGGTTGCCACTCTGGGTCGTCACACTCGGATGGACGGCGCTCTTCTACATCCTGGCCGCCGGCATCGCATGGAAAACCCCCCTCTGGCGTTCTCGCGCGTTCACGGACGCAAAGACGGGCGTCCTGTCACACCTGGTAGTGCTGATCGCCGGACTCGGGGGGGTGTTCGGTGTCGCGGTCATCGGGATCCTCCGCCCCGGCGTGGACGTATCCGCGGCGATCCTTGTAGGTGCCGGTGGAATCATCATCGCCGCCCGGCTCGTGCTTGCCCTCCGCACCGATCAGGAGTACGCCCGCCGCCTGGAGCAGGACGTGGAACGCCAGACGCGGTCCCTGTCGGAATCGTACGCGGAGCAGCGCCGGATCGAGGCGCAGCTCCAGCAGTCCGACAAGCTGGCGGCGCTGGGACAGCTCGTCAGTGGCGTCGCGCACGAGATCAACAATCCCGCCGCCATCATCTCCGGGTTCGCGCAAACCATGCTGCTCGATGAGCTCCCCGCCGAGCAGCGCGAGATGGCCGAGATGGTCCGGGACGAGGCGATGCGCATCGGACGCATCACGTCGAATCTCCTGGCGTTCGCGCGGTCGGGTGGGAGTGAGCGGGACTTGATCGACGTGAATGACGTGGTACGGCGGACCTATGCGCTCCGGTCCTACCATCTCAACACGCTCAACATCGCGGTGGCGGTGGACTTGTCTCCCGAGACGCCGGTGGTGTGGGGCAATGGCCCGCAGCTCCAGCAAATGCTGCTGAATCTGCTCATCAACGCCGAGCAGGCGCTGGCCGCACAGCAGGGAAACCGGTCCATCGCGGTGCGTACGGTCGCAGCGTCCGACACCGTCCGCATCGAGGTTGCGGACACGGGCCCCGGTGTCCCGGGGGAGATCCAGACCCAGATCTTCGACCCCTTCTTCACCACCAAACCCGTCGGCGTCGGCACCGGACTCGGCCTGTCGATCTGCTACGGCATCGTCCAGGAACATGGCGGGCGAATCGTCGTGGACTCGCGCCCGGGCCAGGGCGCGACGTTCGTCGTCCAGCTCCCGCGGGACACGCGTCCCCTGCCCAAGGCAACCCCGGAACCCGCGACCCGGGCGGCAGTCGACCCCGCCGGTCTTCGGGTGCTCCTGGTCGACGACGAACCGGCCCTTCGCGAAGCGGCCCGCCGCTTCCTCGAGCGCTCAGGCATCGCCACCGACGTGGCAGCGGATGGTCAAGCGGCGCTCGAGGCGCTGGGTACCCGGGCCTATGACGTGATCATCAGCGATGTTCGCATGCCGGGGATGGACGGCCGGGATTTCATCGCCCGCCTGCGGAAGGACCGTCCCGAGCTCCTCCACCGCCTCATTCTGTCGACCGGGGACACCTTCGCCGAAGACACCGCAGGTCTGGTGGCGGAGACCGGCGTACCCACCCTCGTGAAGCCCTTCGACTTCGACACGCTCGAGAGAATCGTCCGGAAGACAGCTGGCGCGCACTGAAAACGTCAAATAATTAGACGGTCATCCGCGCAGCCACTTTAGGCCTATTTCACGGCAGCATCACGACTTCGGCGAAGCTGGCTGTCAAATATCTTTACGAATCATCCCGCATGGTTTGTTCGTTGCGATTTTCTATCTAATTATATGACAACGAGATACGCTGCCTCCGGACAAGGTACGCGATGTGCCTTATGGGGTGGGCGAGCAGTCCAATCGCGCCCAAACCGGAAGGCTGACAATGACTCGCCCGGCCCTTGTCCTCGCCCTCGCTGCCTCGACGCTCCTCCCCAGGATCGGCGGCGCACAGTCTTGCTCCGCCAATGACTGCCGCGCCACCAACGAAGTGGTCGCCACGGTCGGCGCGCTCATGGGCCTGTCCTTGGACCGCCCGGCGGCGGTGACGGTGAACCCCTCCGCCCGGGACATCGCCACTGGTGCTCAGGAGCTGAGCGGCCCGACGGCTCGGGTGAAGTCGAACACGGATTGGCGTCTCGAGGTCAGCGCGGCGGCGACTGAGTGGACCGCGGGTCAGGGCGCGCGTTCAGGGAAGCCGGCTGCGGACCTGGGTTGGCGGGTGAACGTGAACGGCGGCTACACGCCCCTGTCGACCGACCCGGCGCAGGCTGCGACAGGGAGCCATACCTCCAATACGGAAGTCGCCTTCCAGTATCAGACGTCCTACAACAGCCAACAGGATCGGCCGGGGACCTACTCGATGGTGGTGCGGTATACGCTCACGACCCGGTAATCTGTTCCTTCGCCCCGTTCGGGGCTCAGGACGGCGTCAGGGCGCGGCGAGCGTGAACACGACGTTGAGGGAGTACTTGGCCGGAGTATCCAGGCCCCAGGCGTAGATGGTCTTATAAAAGATGGACACCGGCGCAGAGCCCCCCGTGGCCGGGATCGTTTGTACCGTCACCGGCGTCGTCGTCAATCCCACGAAGGTCCCTCCCGCGCTCGTACTCCACGTCAAATCCGCGCACGGCTTGCTCCGCGGCGTCACCGACGTCGTCGCGACGGCACTCCAGGTCGCGGTCGCCGCGCTGATCTGGAGCCGGCAGGTGACGTTGCACTGCACGGTGGCCGATGGTCCCGTGTTCGCCACGAATCCCGCGTCATAGTCGGTCGAACCAGGAGCCGTGAGGGTCGTGGTCGTCGTCGAGAGCGAGAGCTGCACGACCGCGTTTACCGTCATGGTCGCCGTGACATTCAGCGAACAGGTGCCGGCGCCGCCGCTCACCGTCGCCGTACACGTCTGACCCGTCAGCGGGCGAGCGGCCGCCAGGAGCGCCACCGCAATCCAGAAGCCCCGCTTCATGGACCACTCCGGCGAATGGCCGTGAACGATCCCGCGAAGGTGCTCGCCCCGCCCGTCTCCACCCAGCTTCCGCGCATGGTGTCGCGCACGACGGCCGCCACGTGGCGTCTGCCGTTCGGATCCGAATTGAAGAAAATGTCGAAGTCGACGGTCGTGTCGTTTACGGTCTGTCCGGCGATGGGACCCGAGACGGGCGTGGTGGTGCTCCCCTCGATCTCTGAGCCGGACGCGGTGCCCTGAAAGACGCCGTTCGATTGGGTCGACACGATCAAGGTTCCGGTGATGTTCGCGGTCGTCGGAGTCGATTGGGTGGCCGCGTAGTCCCAGGCACCGGTGACGACCAGGGTGGAGGACCCCGTGTCGGTGGACGTCACGCAGGCGGCGAGCAGAATGCCGCACAGCCCCAGCGCGGGGTTCATCCGTGTCCCTTGGTAGCGCCGCCTCGACCCCGCTGATTGGTGGGGTCGAACAGGCGCACGGGCCGGGGATAAACGGGAACCCGGATAGCGGGGACCGTCGCACCTGGCTTCACGACGAACGTGGGGGCGGGACCGGTGGTGTGCACGGGCTCGCGGACATCCTGCAGCTGGAAGTTGAGGTGGTAGGTGCCGGGAGGCAGCGCGTCGAAGCGCGCGGCGCCGGTCGAATCGGTACGCGCGGACCAGGCATTCCCCGCCGAATCCACCGCATTCACGAGCCCGGGCCGGAAATCGACGCGGGGCACGCGCCCGGTCTCGTCGGCCGTCGGCACGAGCTGTACCTGCACCGACGCCGTCGCCCAGATGCCGATCTCCACGCGCCGCTGGTCGGGCGACTGGAGTTCGGACGCCGGGTTCGCGACTTCCCCGAACGGCAAGGACGTCTCGTCCACCCGCAGCCGCTCCGCCGTCTCCTGGGTCAGCGTGAATTCCCCGTTCTTGTCGGTGACCGTGGTCTCACCACCCCGCCGCACCACCACACCAGGCACCCCGGCTTCGCCGCGGTCCCGGACGCCATTGCCATTCCCGTCCTCGTACACCACGCCGCGTACCAGCGAATGGCTCGAGCCGGTTTCCACGGAGAGCGTGTGCTCGAGCTTCACGACCGGCACCCAGCGATTGCCCCCGGTGGGACCCGTCAGCAACGGATTGTGCTGGACGTCCACGGTGAGATGGAGATCCTGGGGGAGCGGCACGACGACGCCAAGGCGGACGAGGGTCGCGGACGGCAGAGCGCCGAACCAGAGGTATTGCTGCACTTCGGCGTGCACGCGGGAGTTGCCCCAGACCGGCACGTTGTCGGCGCGAATGCTCAGCAGCGCTTCGTGCGGGAGATAGCCGACCCGTGCGGCGCTCTGATCGTACGAGACACCCGCTTCGAACAGCCCGCGGTCCGTCGAGGCGCCCATGGTGCCTTCGATCCCGTAGCGCCCACCGGCGTCGACGATCGAAGGGGCGTTCGGAAGATTCGTCGTGCGCGAGACCTGCCCCGCCGTGACGCCGCCACTCGCGTAGAAGGGGCCGACGTGCATCGCGGCGCCCGCGCGGACCGCCGTCTCGTTCGAGCCGAATGAGCCGACGGCGCCGTTGACGCTGTAAGCGCTGCCATGCGCGTCGAGCGTCAGGGAGAGGTGACTGTCCACCTCGTATCGCGGGCTGACCGACCACCCCACGGATCGCAGGCTGCCGAACCCCTGGTTCTGATCCGTGCTCAAGAATGCCGACCCATTGAGCTGCAAGTTGCCGATGGTGTGCGCCGCCTGCGCGTCGAACTCGGACTTCGCCCGCGCATAGGCCGCCGCACCACCGGGCGCCGAGAGCGCGCGGAGCTGGAACTGGTTGTCGGCCGAGCGCTGGTCGACCTCGGCTGAGAACCCCATGCCCGACCCGGTAGCGTAGCTCCGGTGCGCGAGCTCTCCGGACAGCGTGAAGCCCGAGAAGGCCGGAGACATGCCGCCGACCCCGATCGCCTGGAGCTGCCGGGGTGCGAACACGTTGTCCTGGAGGTCCGTCGCCGTGGCGCCGACCCAGCCGCCATCGACGTGCATCCCGATTCGGGCCCCATAGAGGTGCCCGCTCGACGACTGCGTGCCCACGCTCGGCGACGCGCCCAGGACGTCCGCTGTATAGCGCGTGTCGTCGAAGGAGAAGGAGGCGCCGCGCCCGTAAGCGTTGAGGCCGGTGATGTCGGAGAACGTATGCCCGGTGGCGCCCGCGGTCGCCCGCCAATGGGAAGCGCCGACGGACAGATACGAGCCGCCCAGGTAGTAACCCACGCGCGCGAGCGCGATGGGATCAGCCGTCGCCGTGTTGGTCGCCTGGATGAACCGGCCGGACATCGTCAGGCCGTTCGCCAGCGGGCCGGTCGCGTCCACTTCAAAGACGGGCGCGGAGGTCCGGTCCGTCAGAACCGACGCCACCCCCGAATTGACCTGGACCGATGGACCGCCATGCTGCGCCGCGCCGGCGACGACCTCGAGGCCGGCGTCCGCGCGCGCGAGATCCCGGCCCCCCGCCGACACGATGACCCCCAAGCGCACGGAGCCGACACCCGCGTCACTCGGCACCCAGAGCGTGAGCTCTTCGGTAGCGGTGGCGCCGGCGGGGATGGCGATGGTCGTCGGCGCGCCGACGACGCGCCAGCCCGCGGGCGCGAGCAGACGGACGGCCAGCGTGTCGGGCGCGTTGCCGGTGTT
>DATNDQ010000024.1:0-28178 GCA_035553475.1 Gemmatimonadales bacterium | reverse complement strand
TCATGCACGGCCGTCTCGGCCCAGCCCACCACGTCACCGCGTGCGTTCACGCTCGTCGCGAATCCATTTTCTCCGCCCCAGGTCGGCAGGGCGTGCATGGCGCCCCCGTAGTAGGCGAAGCCGAGACAGACCTTCCCCGCGGTGCCCATGAAGGCGGCACAACTCCACGACTCACCGAGCGTGTCGGGCGCCGCGGTCTGCGTGATTCCGGCGACCACGCCGTTGGACGAGATGCCGGGCCATTGGGGCAGACTGATCAGTCCGGCTTGGCCGAGATCCGTGACGCCGTTGCCGTCCCAGAGGACGGCGTGACGAAGTCCGTCCGTGCTCACCGAGTAGCCGGCGACCCAACCGCGGTTATTGATGCCGGCGCCTTGCGTGGTGCCTGCGAGAATGGGAAGCCGGTCGATGCGGTAGCGGGGGGCCGTGACGTCGCGCCGGGTCGAGGCGGCAGCTGTCGCGCCGAGGGCAGCCGGGGTGAGGGGCTGCTGATCCGCGCAGCCGAGGGCAGCGAGCGCGGCCAGGGTCAACAAAGCAGTGCGCATGAGGACGCTCCTGAAGGGGGAAGAACGACGGAACGTCGGACTATCTCCCCGCCGCAGCGCCACTGCTTGCCGGATTGGGACGCAGAATCTGGAACGGACGGGCCACTCATCGCAGAGAAGTGGCCGTTGGTCTCCGGAATGACGTGGTTGGCGTCCCTTTCATCTTGCTTGCGCACTTCCCGCTCCGCATCCATGCTACATCCCCATCCAGCCGCTCGGTTCGTTCACGTCTGCATCAGGGGGGTTCGCGTGACGAAGGCGTCGTGGGTTTTGCCCGTCTTGCTGTTCTCATTCACTACCGCCGCACTTGGACAGACGCGTGTCATCTCGGGTCGGGTGACGGCGTCCGTCACCGGGGAACCGCTGCCCGGGGTGACGGTCGCGGTCGTCGGCACTCAATCGCTCGCGCTCACGCAGACTGACGGGCGCTTCAGCATCGGCGCGCCGCCGGGGGACGTGCACCTCCTCTTCCGGAAGATCGGCTACCAGCACCGGGACGTCCCCGTCACGGCGGTGCAGGACTCCGTAACGGTCACGATGGAGCTCGACGTATTCGTACTCGACGCGGTGGTCGTGAACGGTCAGGCGACCAGCGTCGAGCGGCGGAACGCGACCACGGGCAATACCGTGGTCATGGGCACGGACATCGGCACGCAACCGGCGCAGACGGTCGACAAGGCGCTCCAGGGGAAAGTGCCGGGAGCGATCATCAGCCAGAATTCCGGCGCGCCGGGTGGCGGGGTGCAGGTGCAGCTCCGCGGTGTGAACACGGTGCTGGGAAACCCTGATCCGCTCTACGTGGTGGATGGCGTCATCTACAGCAACATTTCGATCCCGTCGGGTCTTTCCACGGCGACGGGGTCGGGCAGCAATCGAGGCAGCGGCCAGCTGCAAGACGATCCCGTCAACCGCCTCGCAGACTTGAATCCCAACGACATTGAATCGATCCAGGTATTGCCGGGAGCGGCGGCCTCCGCGATCTACGGCTCGAAGGCCGCGAATGGCGTGATCATCGTCAAGACGAAGCGCGGGCAGGCGGGGAAGGCCACCGCGACGGTCACGCAGCGGCTGGGCTACAGTGAGCTGCTCCGCGGGTACGGCACCCGGTCGTTCACGGTGGCGGAAGCCGAGTCTCTGTACGGCGTGGGTGCCGTGACACCGTACATCGTGAACGGCCAGCTCCCGACGTACGACCACATGCAGGAGCTGGCGGGCGGGAAGCCGATGTCCTACCAGACGTCCCT
This sequence comes from Gemmatimonadales bacterium, assembly GCA_035553475.1. GTDB lineage: Bacteria > Gemmatimonadota > Gemmatimonadetes > Gemmatimonadales > GWC2-71-9 > 40CM-2-70-7. Next base: position 26,389 of record DATNDQ010000024.1, on the reverse strand, counting down.
GGAAGTCACCGGGGGCGACGACCACACCCGCTACTTCCTGTCCGGCTCCACCTCACAGGACAACGGGATCATTCAGAACACGGGGGCTGGGCGGCAGACCCTGCGGCTGAACCTCGATCAGACCTTCTCGGACCGGCTGAAGCTGCAGTTCTCCAGCGCGTTCAACCGCACCCAGACGGACCGCGGGTTCACGAACAACGACAACGCAGGCGCGAGCGTCACCTACGCCATCGCCTACATCCCCGGCTTCGAGCCGCTGGTTCCCGTGAACGGCGTCTATCCGCAGCCGAGCATCACCTATTTGTCGTCGAATCCGCTGCAGACGGCGGCGCTGGCCACGAATGACGAGGTGGCACTGGGGTTCACGGCCGGCGGAAACCTGACCTACCAGGCGCTGACGACGGACCACCACAACCTGCAGTTCATCGCCGCCGGCGGGATAGACATGTTCAATCAGAAGAACACGGTCATCGCGCCGCCGGAGCTGTACTTCGAGCAGGCGCTGGCCGCTCCCGGCCTGTCGACGTTGTCGAACGGGGATGCCCGGTATTGGAACTGGAACGTGAACCTCGTCGACCAGTTCACGCCGACGGCGGCGAACTATCACCTCACGTCGTCGACGGGAGTCCAAGTGGAAGACGCGGAGCTTTCGCGCGGCAGGCTGAGCGCGTTCGGTCTTCTGCCCGGCCAGACGAACATCGACCAGGGAAGCCTGATCGGAAACGTGTTCGAGGACAACGAGGCGAAGCGCACCCTGGCGTTCTACGCACAGGAGGAGCTGCTCGCCAAAGACGAGCGCCTGGATATCACGGGAGCCGTGCGCGCCGAACGAAACAGCAACAACGGCGCCACGGACCGCTACTACCTGTATCCTCGCCTCTCGGCCTCCTACCGGTTCCCGGACCTCCTTGGTGTGGGGAGCGACTTCAAGGTCCGGGCGGGATATGGAGAAACCGGCAATCAGCCCTCCTTCGGCCAGAAATTTACGGACCTGGATGCCGGGGTCTACAGCAAGCACAGCACCACGACCGTCGATCCGACCGCCGGTGACGCCGGGCTCCGCCCGGAGCGCGTCCGTGAGATCGAAGGAGGGTTCGACGCGACGCTGGCTGATGGCCGGGGCTCCGTCGAGCTCACCGTGTACCGGCGGCACACGACCGATGTGTTCCTGAGTCGAACCCCGGCGCCCTCCTCGGGATTCTCGACGCAGATCTTCAATGGCGGCGAGCTCATGAACGAAGGCATCGAGCTCGGGGTCGGATATACGCCGGTGCAGACCCGGGACTTCAGCTGGGTGAGCCGCGTCAACTTCAACACCGCGCGGAATGAGGTCGTCTCGCTGCCGTTCCCGGGCTTCCGGCCCCCCAATGCCGGGTTCGGCCTCGCGTTCGGTGAGTTCTTCCTGCAGCCCGGAAAGCCGACGACCCAGATCATCGGACAGATCGGGATCGACCCGGTCACCGGGAACTTCATCGTCGGGTACATGGGACAGACGAATCCCAAGTTCGTGATGTCGTTCCCGCAGGACATCCGGTACAAGCGGCTGTCCCTCAATATGCTGCTCACGTGGCAGTACGGCGGTGTGGCCCAGAATCAGACCTTGTCGCTCTACGACTGCAACGGGCTTTCGCCCGATCAGGCGACGCCCGCGGGTCAGCAGCGGTTCGCCGACTGCGGCATCGGCATCGCGACGCCGTTCGTGCAGTCGACGTCATTCCTGAGGTTGCAGAATCTGTCGCTGAGCTACGAAGCCCCGGAGTCGTGGTACCGGTATTTCGGCGGTGCAAGCTCCCTCCGGTTCACGGTCTCCGCCCAGAACCTGTTCCTGATCACGGGCTATACAGGGTACGACCCACAAGTCAGCAACTACGGCGAGCAGGCCGTGGTCAGGAACATCGACCTCGGACCCTATCCGCCCTCCCGGTCCTTCACGTTCACGATTTCGGCGGGGTTCTGACCATGAAAACCACTACCCGCTCATTCCTCGTCCTGGCGATCGCGTTGGCGGCGGGCGCGTGCAACGACTTTTTCAACGTGCCGCAAACCAACCAACCCACGCTCGACGACCTCCTCAACCATCCGACGCGCGACAAGCTCGCCGCCGCGGCGAACGGCATCTTCGCCGGCGCCTCGGGAGACATCCAGAGCTTCATCTGGCGGGTCGGCTCGATGGGCCGTGAGGGCATCAACCTCTCAGGCAACAACACCCCTGACTATTCGGAACCCTATTTCGGACCCCTGTCCGGGTCCGGGTTCGGAGCGGCGATCTGGGGAGGACGGTACGCGAACATCCGGAGCATCAACATCTATCTCCAGGCGCTCGGGAAGACGACCGAGCTCTCGGCCGGCGAGATCGCGGCCTCGCGGGGAATGGCGCAGACCTTCAAGGCGCTGGCCCTTCTCTACGTGATCGAGACCCGGGGCCCCCTCGGCGCCCCGGTGGATGTGGACCGGCCGGTCACCGCAGCTCCCGCTCCGTTCGTGAGTGAGGACTCGGTGTACGGCTACATCATCGGCCTGCTGGATTCGGCGCAGACGAATTTGAAGGCGGCCAATACCGCGGGCACGCCCTTCCCGTTCAGCATGCCGGCCGGCTTCTTCACGTTCACGGATCCCGGCGAGTTCAATGAGGTCAACCGCGCCATCGCGGCCAAGGCGGAGGTGTTCCGCGCGACGGCGCTGAACGGCTGCAACGGCACGCCCGCGAATTGCTATACCGCCGCGGAAACGGACCTGGCGGCATCGTTCTATCAACCGGGCGACTCGACGTACTTCAAGTACGGGGCGTCCTTCGACTTCTCCACCGACGGCGGGGACCAGGTCAACGGACTCTCGGACCCGCTGAACAGCAGTACCTACTACGCCTTGCCCGACTTCCTGGTGGACGCCGACACGCAGGTGGGTGGTGCGAAGGACCTCCGGGCGCTGTCGAAGATCGTACCGGCGCAGGACACCCAGGTCCTGGGCGGGATCCCGATCAATGGCCAGCTGAAGTTCACCGTGTATTTCACCGGCGGGGCGGTGGACCTGAATCACTCCATCCCGATTATCAGGGACGAAGAGCTGGCCTTGCTGGACGCGGAGGCGCAGATCGGGTTGAACAACCTGGCGGCGGCGAACACGATCCTGAACCTGGTACGGAAGGCCTCGGGCAACCTGCCGCCCGATACCCTCACGGGCGGGAGTCCGAAGGCCGCGTACATCGCGGAGCTGCTGTACAACCGCCGCTACTCACTGATGTGGGAGCAGGGCACGCGGTGGGTGGATGCCCGGCGGTATGGCCTCCTGGGCACCATTCCCACGGACATTCCCAACGGCAACGTGCCCGCCGGTGCGGTGCCGCAGGTGATGCCCATCCCGGACAACGAGTGCAACGCCCGGGGCCTCGCGTCGGGGTGCGCGCCCTAGGTCAGCGCTTGGGCCGGTGGGCGGCCATGTAGGCCGCCATCTGGCGCATCAGCTCCGCGTTGGTGAACGGCTGCCAGCCGTGAGGCTTGAGGGGCCGCCCGTATTCGACGACAGCGTCGGCGGGCGGCTTCGCCGTTTTCAGGAAGTCATCGACGTAATAGACGGACAGGTTGAGGTAGAACGTGTCCATGTCCCCGACGTACAGGTGCAGCTTGCCGCGCAGCTTGGGGCCCAGTGTAGCCCAATTGCGCTCGAGGTAGTCGCGGATATCCCAGTCGTGCGCCTTCATGTAGTCCGAAACCTGGTGATTGATCTTCCCCGTCGAGAGGTCCCACAGGTCCACGGGATATCCGTCGGAGCCCACCGGTCCCCACGTCGCTTCCCAGATGGCGAACTGTTCGCCGGAGCGGGCATGGCTGCCGAGCACCGCTTCGTACTGGCTCTCCTGCCGCACGGTGATGTGTGGCTGGCCAGTCTCCTCACGCTCGGCCGGGACATCCGACTGGAACCACTCCGAGACCGGGAAGACGAACGCGTTGGAATCCTTGTAGACGTTCACCAGCTCGTACGCGCGCAAGTCCAGCGGGTCCGGATAGAGCACCCAGGTGCCGCCGAAGAAGTCCGGGTGATAGACCTGCAGCGCCATCGCCTCCCAGCCTCCCGTCGAACCGCCGACCAGGAGCCGTGCCGACGGTGCTTTGATCATCCGGAAGTGCGATTCGAGATACGGAATCAGCTCGGTGAGGATCGCATCACCGTAGGGTCCGTTGTTCACGGAGTTCACGGCGTACGAATCGTCGAAGTACGGTGTCGGATGCTGGAAGGTCACCGCGATCATTTGGGGGAATCCCGGCGAGTTCCAGGCCTGCGCGAACTCGTACCCCGGCTCCCGGGCCGTCCGCTTCACCCGCTCGGCGCGCGCCTCGGGTGACTCCGGTTTTCCGTCGGGATTGAATCCGAATGGGGCGCCGAGGCTGAAGTGGCCCTGCTCGTAGACGGTGGGATACCGGGTGGCCGAATCCTTGTCGTAGTTGTTCGGCAGGAGCACGACGGCACCGAGGTAGATGGGTCGCCCCCAGAACGCCGTAAGGAGCTTGCTCTGAATCTTGACGCGCCGCACCTCGCGGCTGTCGGCTGGCACGTTGACGGGTCCGATGGCCTTGGTGAGCTCGAGCCGGATGGTGTCGGGGTGCGCCGGGTCCACGTGCACGCGCCGGATCTCGCTCAGGAGATTCCCCGGAGAGCGATTGAATTGCTGGCCTTCCCACTGGTCGTCATGCGCCCAAACGGTGTGTCCGTCGGCGCGCTTGAACTCCGAATACACGCTGAGGAGGCCCTGCACGTAGTAATCGCCCGGCGGAAGGTCGGCCATGGACTTGAGCGGGTAACCGAGGGTCGTGCCGTCGATGATCCCGGGGGTGCCGGCGGCGAGACCGGTGACGTCGACGCCGAAGAAGGGAACGCAGTCGCTCTCGCCCTGCACGCCGGACACCGGACTCGGACTCGAGTCGCGGCTGAACATCACGTACATCCGGCCCGTCACGGGCGCCGGGTGGAATCCGGGATTGACGGAGATTTCGACGCGCAGTCCCTGGGCAAACACGGGGGAGGCGGCGAGCAGGGCAAGTGTGACGACGGCCAGGACGGCCAGGGCCTTACGCACGTAGCGGCTCCTCTGGAGGAGCCGCTACAGTGCACGCGATCAAGAGCCGATGCAACCCCGGGAGTTATTTCGAGACGGTCATCCCGTCCCAGCTCCCGCCCAGGGCCTTGTACAGCTGCACCGCCGCCGTCAGCTGCCCCAGCTCAGCCTGCGACAAGGTCAGCTCCGCGGCGAAGAGGCTCCGCTCGGCGTCCAGGACCTCGAGGTAGTTCGCGATGCCCGACTTGTAGCGTACCTGGGCAAGGTCGTAGGCCCGCCGCAGCGCGAGCGCCTGTGTTTCCGCGGCGGCTACCTGATCCCGCGCGGCGCGCGCGCCTGACAGGGCGTCGCCCGCGTCCTGGAGAGCCCGCAGCACCGTCTGCTCATACTGATTCCGGGCCTGCTCGGCACGGGCCTTTGCCGCCGCCGTCGCGGACGAGCGCGCGCCACCCGCGAACAACGGGATGGAAATGCCGATCTGCGCCACGTAGACGTCGGATTGTGGCTTGAACAGCCCGCTGGTGTTAGCCGACTGTGATCCGTACGACCCCGTGACCATGATGACCGGGAGCTGCTGTGCGAAGGCTTGCCCCGCCCGCGCATTCGCCGCCCGGTAGGCCCGCTCCGCCTGCCGGACGTCGGGGCGACGCGACAGGAGGGTGGAGGGCAGGGAGTCGGGGACCGTCACCGCCCGGGCCGCGTCGGCGAGCGCACCGGAGCGCGGAATGACAGCCGGCCCCTGGCCGAGCAGCACGTTCAGTGCGTGCTCGGTCTGGGCGCGGGCCTGCTCCACCTGGGCGAGACGAACGGCAGGGGCTGCCACCTGGGCTTCGAATTGCCGCACGTCGAGCTCGGAGATGATTCCCCGCGCGTACCGCTGACGCGCCAGGTCCAGCGTCGCCTGGCTGGTCTGCAGCGTGTGCGCCGACACCTGGGCTTCCTGGTCGAGCTCGAGCAGTTCCAGATATCCGATGGCCACACTGCTGATCAGGGAGAGCACGGTCTCCTGTTCCACGGCGTCCTGTGCCGCGAGGTCCGCGTTGGCGGCCTGCATGCCTCGCCGCGTTTTCCCCCAGAAATCGAGCTCCCAGGCGACGTCCACTGTCGCGCGGACCGCGTTGTACGGGAACACCTGCGGACCGAAGGCGACCTGGTTCTTGGAGACGCTCCCATTCGCCGTCAGGGAGGGGAAGAGCGGAGAGCGGGCCAGTCCGACGTCTGCGCGGTACTCCTCGATCCGTGCCTTGGCGGTGGCCAGGTCCCGGTTCTGCCGCAGTGCCGTCTGGACGAGGGCGTTCAGCGTGGAGTCGTGGAGGATGTCGAGCCAGGCCAGGTTGGCGACCGAATCGGCTGCGATGCGCCGCGGCGTCAGGGGCGTGACACCGGCAGTGGGCAGCGTGTCGGCGGCGCGCGCCAGGGCGAGCGAGTCGTAGAACGCCTTGGCTGAATCCGAGTAGCTGGCTGCGCCGACTTGAGACGAGGGCGCGACCACCGGTGAGGGGTGATAGCCGGGGCCCACCGCGCAGGCGCCCGCGACGATGAGGAGGGCAAGCGCGAGATGGTGACCGGCGATCGGCACGCGTCCCGCTGACGGCTGACCGCTGACAGCTGATGGCTGCTTCATTGCTGGCCCCGATCCGCGAATCCCCGGATGAGCCGGAAGAACAGCGGAATGAAGAAGATGCCGATGGACGTGGCGATCACCATGCCGGCGAACACCGTCGTGCCGATCGAGTGACGGCTGATGGCGCCGGCCCCGCTCGCGACGACCAGAGGCGAGACGCCGAAGATGAACGCCAGGGAGGTCATGAGAATGGGGCGGAAGCGCTCGCGCGCCGCCTCGACGGCCGCCGAAATGATGGAATGGCCCTGGTCCCGCAGCTCGTTGGCGAATTCGACGATCAGAATCGCATTCTTCGCCGCGAGGCCGACCACCGTGAGCAGGCCGACCTGGACGTAGATGTCGCTCGGTTGTCCTCGCACCCAGATGCCGAGGTAGGCGCCCAGGACGCCGAACGGGATGCCCAGGAGGACCGCAAAGGGCAGGGACCAGCTTTCGTACTGAGCCGCGAGCACCAGGAAGACGAGGATGAGGCCGAGCGCGAACACGAGTCCCGACTGGCCACTCGACGCCCGTTCCTGGTAGGACTGTCCCGAGTAGGCGAGCCCGAGCCCTTGAGCTCCAAACTGATTCGCGATCAGGCCGTCCATCTGCTGCATCAGCTCACCCGAGCTGTGCCCGGGCTTCGGGGCCGCGGTGATGAACGCGGAGGTGAAGCCGTTGAACCGCGAGATGAGCGTCGGAGCGCTTCGGAACTCCACGCGCGCGAGGGCTGAAATCGGGATCATGGAGTCGTTGGTGCCGCGAACGTACAGCCGTCCGATATCCGCGGGAGACTCCCGGTGCGCGGCTAGAGCTTCGGCCTGCACCCGGTACGTCTTGCCGTAAATGTTGAAGTCGTTGATGTAGAGCGTCGACAAGTTCGCCTGGAGCGTGCCGTACAGCTCGGAGAGCTGCACGCCCCGTGCTTTCGCGGCGGCGCGGTCCACGTCCACGTAGATCAGGGGAACGTTGGCCCGGAAGGTGCTCTGCACGCCGAGGGCGGCGGGCAGCTGATTCGCCGCAGCGACGAATGCCTGGACCTGGGTGGCGAATTGCTGCACCGTCTGACCGGAACGTGCCTGGAGGTTGGCCTCCACCCCCGCGGTGGTGCCCAGACCGAAGATCTCCGGGAGGTTGAATGCGAAGGACTGGGCATCCGGCATCATGAAGAGCTGCCCGTTGATACGGCCCACGATCGCATCGATCGCATCGTGCGATCCGCGTTCGTCCCAGGGCTTCACGTTGACGAAGATCACCGCGCTGTTGCTCTGGCTCGCGCGGCTCAGGATGTCGAACCCGACCAGCGCGACGACATTCCGCACCGCCGGCTCCCCGTGCAGGAACCCTTCGATGCGCTTGACCACGTTTTCCGTCCGCTGGAGCGACGCGGCGTCGGGCAGCTGGACCGCTACCGCGAAGTACCCCTTGTCTTCCGTCGGCACGAACGCCGTCTGGATGTGCGTCCACAGGAAGCCCAGGAGCAGGATGAGCACGGCGAACGCGCCGAGCCACGCCTTCGGGCGGCCGAGCACCTTGTCCACGGCGCCGGCGTAATTCCCCGTCAGCTTCTTGAACCAGGCGTTGAACTTCCCGAAAAATCCGCTCGCGTGCGCCTCGTTGGTCTCCTTCAAGAGCCAGGCGCACAGGGCGGGCGTGAGCGTCAGGGCCACGATGCCGGACAGCACCACGGAGATGACGATGGTGATGGCGAACTGTTTGAACAGCTCGCCGGTGACGCCGCCGGTGAAGGCGACGGGCACGAACACCGCGACGAGAGACAGCACGATCGCGACCAGCGCGCCGGCGACCTGCTGGATGCCGCGGTCCGACGCGATCCGGGCCGAGACCCCTTCCGAGGCCATGATGCGCTCGACGTTTTCGATCACCACGATCGCGTCGTCCACCACGATACCGATGGCGAGGACCAGGGCGAAGAGCGTCAGTACGTTGATGGACATTCCCAGTAGTCGAAGCCCCAGGAACGTCCCGATCACCGAGACCGGTACCGCCAGCATCGGAATCAGCGTGGCGCGCCAGCTCTGGAGGAACAGGAACACGACGAAGGAGACGAGAATCATCGCCTCGATCAGCGTCTTCACCACCTCGTCGATCGACGCCGTGACGAAGGGAGTCGTGTCGAACGGGATGGAATAGGTGACCCCCGGCGGGAATCCCGTCTGCAGCTCGTCCATCCGCTTGGTGACGGCGTCCCGCACCGCGATCGCGTTGGCGCCGGGGCGCAGATAGATGAGGTCGAAGGCCGTGGGTCCGCCGTTCAGCCGGGCGGCGAAATCGTTGCTCTGGGAGCCCAGCCGGGCGTGGCCGATATCGCCGAGCCGGATGACCGATCCGTCGGCTTTGGAACGGACGATGATGCTGTCGAACTGGGCCGGGGTGGTGAGGCGCCCCTGGGTGGTGACCGGAATGGTGAGCTGGGTTCCCACGGGGGACGGCTCACGTCCGATGCGTCCGGCAGGGTTGGTGGCATTCTGCTCCCGCACCGCCGCGGCGACCTGGCTCACGGTGATTCCCAGCTGGGCCATCTTGTCCGGGTCCAGCTGCAAGAGCATCGAGAATTGCAGCCCGCCGAACGTCTGCGCGTTCCCGACTCCGGGGACGCGCTTCAGCTCGTCTTCCACGTACAGCTTCAGGTAGTTGGTCAGGTAGGCGGCGTCGTACCGCGGGTCCTTCGACGTCAATCCCACCACGGCGAGGATGTCGCTGTTCGCCTTCAGAATGACCAGGCCATTCTGGCGGACGGCGTCGGGCAATTGGGGTGTCGCGACCTGCACGGCGTTCTGGACGTCGACCTGCGCCAGATCCTGACTGCGGTCCACGTCGAAGTAGACCGAGAGGCCCATCGTGCCGTCAGACGCGTTCGCGGACGTGTAGTAGAGCAGACCCTGGAGTCCGGACAGCTGTTCTTCGATGGGGCCGGCCACCGCGTCGGAAACGTCCTGTGCCGTCGCGCCCGGGTACACGGCCGCGACCTGCACGGCCGGGGGTGTGATCGTCGGGTACCGGGAAACGGGCAGGAGCCCGATGGAGAAAATCCCCATCAAGGTGATGGCGATCGAGATCACCGCCGCCAGCACCGGCCGGCGGATGAAGAAGTACTTGATCTGGTGGGTGTTGCCGGCGCTCTCGCTTCCGGCGGTCGCTCCGGCGCTCACTTGTCCTTCCCGGGGACGGTCGTCGAATCGGCGAGGGGCTTGGGAGCGACGGTGTGGCCGGGAATCACTTTCTGTACGCCGTCCACCACCACGCGGTCACCAGGATTCAGGCCGCTGGTGATGATCCATTGATCACCGCTCCATTGGCCCGGGACGATGTCGCGCGGCATCACGGTGTCGCCCACGCCCACGACGTACACGAACTGCCCGCCGAGGCCGGTCTGTACCGCGCGCTGGGGAACGGCGATGGCGGAGTCGCGCGTGAATCCGATGAGTCGGACCTGAATGAACTGGCCCGGCATGAGCAGGTGATCCGGATTCTGGAAGGTGGCGCGGAACTCCTGCGTGCCCGTCGCGGCGTCGAGTGAGGGCGCCACGAAGTCGAGCCGGCCGGTGCGCGGCAGGACGGAACCGTCGGGCAGAATCGCCTGGATCTCGAGAGCACTGCCAGGGTGCGTCAGCGCACGCGAGGACGCACGGCGCTGCCAATCGAGCAGCTGCGCCGACGACGGACGGAATGAGACGTAGACGGGATCGATGCGATCGATGCTCGTGAGCAGGTCGGCGGGGCCGGTGACGCGCGCGCCGACTTCGAGATTGGTCCGCCCGACGCGTCCCTCGATCTCCGCTTTGATCTGGGTGTCGTCGTAGTCCTTCTTCGCCTGATCGTAGGCCGCCTGCGCCGCCGCCAGCCCCGAGCGCGCGTTGTCGACGTCCTGTTCGGCGACCGCGTGCTGCTCGAGCAACGGCTCCACGCGATTGTAAGTGGACTTGGCGGTGGCGAGCCGCGCTTCCGCGCTGTGGTATGCGGCGGCGTAGCGCACCGTGTCGAGCTGGTAGAGCACCTGGCCCGGCTGCACGATCTGTCCCTCGTCGAATTCGCGGGCGATGATGATGCCGTCGACGCGCGAACGGACTTCCACGCGGCGATACGGGAGCACCGCACCCGGGAACTCATACGACTCGGGCACGGCCGCGCGTTTGGCCGTCACGATGGTGACCGGCGAGGGCGGGAAGCCTGAGAAGCCACCAGCCTTCTTGCAGCCGGAGATCAGCAACAGTGCCGCGAGGGCGCTTAAAGCGGTCGTCTTCATCATCATTTCTGGTGTCGGGGAGAAGTGTCTATGAGTGTCTATGAAGAACGCGTAAAAGGGCGGAAAGGTTTTCGAATTCGGGCTAATTGAGGGTACCCAAAGAAAAACCGAAGCGCAAGGGACCCGGGGTGAGCGGGGTCTATTTCGGGGCGGAAATCTCCTGGAATCGGATGTTCTGGATGCCATACTGCTTCCAATCCTTGTAGTCGAAGTGCCACCACTCGAAGGGGTACACCGTGAACCCCTCTTTCTCCATCGCGGCCCGCAGGAAGTCCCGCATGTTCCGCTGGGCGTCGGTCCCGCCGGTGTAGGTCGGGTACGCCCGCTCCGACATCTCGTCGTAGACGCTCGGCATGTCCACTGCTTGACCGTCCGACAGGCGATACAGTGACAGGTCCACCGCGCAGCCGCGGTTGTGCCTGGATCCATCGGCCGGATTCGCGACGAAATCGTGCTTATCCTTTGGCGTCGCGTCCCAGAAGATCTTGGTGATGTACCAGGGCCGATACGCGTCGTGCACCAGCAGCCCGTACCCCTGCGCCCGCAAAGCGTGGCTTACACGCACCAGCGCTTCCGCGGCGGGCCGCTGCAGAAAGGCCCGCGCCTGCTCGTACAGCGGGGTGCTCAGGAAGTTGTCGGTCCCCGCGTAACGGATATCCAACCTGATAGACGAATCGAGGGTCACGATTTCGACAAGGTCGGACGCCCGGAACGGACCCGCCTCCGCCGGCGGGGTGGCCTTGAGCGCCTCGGCCCGCAGCTCCGCGACCGGCTTGACCGGGGTGATCCGGAAGACCTTCGGCGCCGCCGGCGCCTGAACGGCCAGGAGCAGGAAGAGGGCCTTCATCAGGTGCCGAACCTCTTGATGGCCCGCGCCTTGGCCTTGGCGGCCTCGACCTCGCGGTTCTTCGGTGGCGCGGTGGTGACCAGGGAATCGAGCAACCTGGTCACGATCCGGGAGACCTCATCCACGGCCCGGTCGAATGACTCCTGGTTGGCCGTGGAGGGCTTGGTGAAGCCTGAAACCTTGCGGACGAACTGGAGGGAAGCGGCCCTGACCTCGTCCGTGGTCGCGGGTGGCTCGAAATGATAGAGGGTCCTGATGTTGCGGCACATAGTGTCTCCGGGAGATGCTCAGTACCAATGGGGAATCTGCGGCGTAAGTTCAAGTATGACCAGACTCCTTGGATTGTTACCCGTCTTCGGCGCGATCTGTGTGGCGTGCTCCGCTGGAAATGCCGCGCCCGCCACGCAGCAGCCCCCACCGCCATCGGCACCGCCGTCCATCGATCACGTTTTCGTGATCGTGCTCGAGAACCGGAACTATGACGCCACCTTCGGTCCCGGAAACGAGGGTCCGTACCTGGCGGACACGCTCGCGAAGCAGGGGGCTCTCCTCACCCAGTACTATGGAATTGGGCACGCCAGTCTGGACAACTACATCGCCATGATTTCCGGCATCGCGCCCAATCCCAGCACGCAGGGCGACTGCCCGGTGTTCACCGACTTCACCGAACACGGTACCTCTCCCGACGGCCAGCCCATCGGCCTGGGATGCGTCTACCCGGCGCACGTGCTTACGATCGGCAATCAGCTTGCGGCCGCGGGAAAGACCTGGCGTGCGTATCTCGAGGACATGGGGGACAATCCGGCCCGCGAAGCGCCCCGGTGCGCCCATCCGGCCATCGGTGCCGTCGATCCCACCGAGCGCGCCGACAACGCCAACCACGACCGCTATGCGACCAAGCACAACCCGTGGGTCTATTTCCATGCGGTGATCGATTCCGCGAGCTGCTCGAAAAACGTCGTGCCCCTTCCGAATCTCCTGACGGACCTCGGCTCCAGCACGCCGAACTTCTCGTTCATTGTGCCCGACCTCTGCCACGACGGTCACGACCCCGATTGCGGGGACGAGCCGGGTGGCCTGGAAGGGATCGACCAGTTCCTCTCCCGTTGGGTGCCCTTGATCACGCACTCGGCGGCGTTCCAGCACGGTCTCCTCGTGATCACCTTCGACGAATCGGGGAATGACGACGCGGCGTGTTGTGCCGAGCCGTCGGGGCCGAACACGACGGTGCCGGGCGGGGGAGGGCCGGGGGGCGGCCGCACGGGGGCGGTCCTGCTGTCTCCCTACATCGCGCCGGGCACCATCTCGGCGGTGCCCTACAACCATTATTCGTTCTTGCGGAGTGTGGAGGACATCTTTCACCTCCCATACCTCGGCTACGCCGGCGCGAAGGGGCTCGTGACCTTCGGCTCGGACGTGTATACGAGGAAGTAGTGGTCGATTTACCTGATGGTCCCGACGACGCGCTGACGGAAGAGGACTTTCCGCTGGGGGACGGCACGGCCGACGGCGCCGCCGTCGTGACGTGTCCCTATTGCGGCGAGGAAGTGGAGATCACGCTCGATCCCGGTGGGGAAGAGGAGCAGGAGTACGTGGAGGATTGCGAAGTCTGTTGCCGGCCCTGGAACGTCACAGTTCACTACGGGCCGGCGGGAGTGGCGGAAGTTCGGGTGGAGCGCCTTGAATGAGACCGACGTCGATTGTGTGCCTGTTCCTTCTCCTGGGCCGCGCGCTTCGTGCCCAGGAGCTCCTGCCGCGGGGCACGACCGCGTTTCGCTGGACGAGCGTGAATCTGCTCGTGGTACCAGACACGACGCAGGGGGTCGGGGTCGTCATCGTTACCCAGCCGAATGCGGCGCCCAAGGGTCAACACATCCCATACGTGTTCGCCGAGCTGACCTTCGATCCATCTGAAGCGACGCGATGGGTCGACGCGGCGGAGTCGCTGGCGGTCCGCCCAGCCGGAGGCGTCACCCCGCTGACGCTGGTGGCTCACGACTCATCGCTTCTGGTGCTGGCGTGGGCGTGGGGCAGGGCGAAGGTGAAGGGCCATTCTCGTTCAATCCTGGCCTACTATCCGCGACCCACGAGCGCCGGGGACTCTTCCCTGGACATCCAGGTCGACTCCGCCGACGCGCTGGCGTTCTTGGACAGCCTGCGGACGAAAGCGGCCATCAGCCGTTACAACCCCAACGCCCCTCCCGCGGATTCGACAGTGCTCGCGGCTCGGGCCGTGGGCGAAAAGCCGCAGGTCGTCTCGGCCCCTCCGGTGGTGTATCCCGAGGGACTTCGCGAGCAGGGCATCCAGGGGACTGTCATCATTCAGGCGATCGTTGACACGGAGGGTCGGGTGGAGCCCCTGTCATTGAAAGTGAAGTCGGCGACGAATCCGGGCTTCGTAACTCCCGCCAAAGTGACCATACTCAACACGCGCTTTCTTCCTGCCCGGGTAAATGGCCGGCGAGTCCCGGTGCTGATCGAGATCCCGGTGAACTTCACGCAGACAGTTCATGTCCGTTACCGGTGAAGCGAATGTCGGAACGCCAATTGGGCGGCGGCCACCGTTGTCCCCGCAAAGCGCAGGGGAGCACCCGGGGGACGCTGCGCCAGGATGGGCAGATCCGCGGTAATCACCACCGCGATTTTCGGGTACCCCCCGACCGTCGGTCCATCCGCCATGAGCACGATCGGCATGCCGTCCGGCGGTACTTGAATCGCGCCGACGCATGCGGCCTCGGAGGGTAGGTCGGCAGCCGGCGTGCTTACGGGGACGTCACCTTCCAATCGGTATCCCATTCGATCCGACGCTCGCGACACCTTCCAGGACGCATTCAGGAATTGCGTCCACTCGGCGTCCGAGAACAGCGCGCGCTGAGGGCCTTCGACCACCCGGATGACACCAGCTTTGTAAGCTGGTTCCTCGTCGGGTCTCTTTGCCGAGGTGGTCGGGAGCTTGCCGATCGGAATGCGGTCGCCAGTCTTCACTGCGTGGCCGAGACCGGCAGCGACGTAAGTCGACCGGCTGCCGAGGATGAGCGGCGTGTCCAGTCCACCGGCGATCGCCATATAGAGGAAGCGCCCGTCCACCGGCCTGGGAAGCACGAGCTCCTCACCCGCCCGTACGGCATGTGTGATCTGCAAGCCGGGTCCGCAGATCGCGACCTGAAGGTCTCGATCGAACTGCAGGCGTCCGGCCGTGAGGGCCCATTCGAAGACTGCCGCACCGTCGGCGTTCCCCACCATCCGGTTCGCCGTCTGCATGGCCCACCGGTCCATCGCCCCCGAAACGGGCATGCCGGACCGGCGAAGATTCTGCCACCCGCCATCCTGCACGGTGCAATACGCCGGCGCGTGGAGCACGGTGATCATCGGACCGGCTCGAAGCGGACGCGGTCACCCACACGCAGGAGTGCTCCCCGTGAGGTGTCGAACATCACTGTGTCCGTGCGACCGATGAGATGCCACCCTCCGGGCACCGCGAACGGGTACACCCCGGTCTGCTTGCCCGCGATCGCGACAGAGCCTCGGGGAACCCGCTGGCGCGGAGATGCGCGCCTCGGGAGAGCGAGTGATGCATCGAGCTCGCCCAGGTAGGCCCATCCCGGCGTGAAGCCGACGAGGTAGACGTCGTACCAGCGTCCGCTGTGCCGTGCGACGACGTCATCGGTGTGCAGCCCCGCGCGTTCGGCCACCTCCGCCAAGTCGGCGCCGTCATACGCTACGGGAATCGTGAATTCCCGGGCGGCGCCTGCTGGCGGGTCACCCGGAACGCGCTTGAGCATCGCGTCCACCAAACGGGAAATGGTCTGGTAGTCGGTGCGCAGCGGGTCGTAGAAGACGGACAGCGTGGTGTACGACGGGACCAAGTCCTTCACCTCGGGCTGGCCTTCCAACAGGGAATTGATCCAGCGCACCTGGCGGTGTGTGTCGGGGCTGATCCCACCCGGCCAGGTGACGGTCAACGCGCTGTCACCGAGCGGAGCTACCCGAGGGACGATCACGGGGCGAACGGGGCCAGGCGGATGCCGGCGTTCGTGAAGCGGGTCCTGACGGCCTCGAGCAGCGCCGCGGCATGTGGGCCGTCACCGTGCACGCAGAGCGACTCGGCGCGAATGGACAGGTCCGGTCCGTCGATCGGGGAGAGGCGGCCTTCGGTAACGAGCCGCAGCGCGCGCTCGACGGCGGCGTCGACATCTTCGAGCAGGGCCCCCGGCTCACCACGGGGCACCAACGTGCCGTCGGCCCGGTATCCGCGATCCACGAACGCTTCGGCAGCCACTTTCACACCGGCCCGGATGGCTTCCTTCATCATCTCGCTGCGCGGGAGGCAGAGCAGTACGAGATCTCCGGTCTTTCGCATGGCGGTCACGATCGCCCGCGCGGCTTCGAAGTCCCGGACCGCACGGTTGTAGAGGGCGCCATGCGGCTTCACGTACCGGAGGCGGGCCTTGGCTTTCTTGCAGCAGGCGGCCATCGCCGCCATTTGCTCCGTCACCTGCCGTTCGATCTCGCCGGGAGACAGGCTGAGCTCACGTCTTCCGAATCCTTCCCGGTCCGCGTATCCGGGGTGGGCGCCGATGGCGACGCCCTTCCTGGCCGCCATCGTGACGGTGGCGAGCATGACATCGGTGTTCCCCGCGTGAGCGCCGCACGCGATGTTCGCCGACGTCGCGAGCGAGAGCAGGCGCTCATCCACCGACGAGACGCCCGGGCCGTCCCATTCACCCAGATCGGCGTTGAGGTCGACGGTCTTCACGCGGTCTCCGGGATGGGAACGGCGAAGCGCCGCCAGACGAAGTACACCGGGACGCCGGCCAGCACGAGCAGGTAGCCGATGCCGGCGGTCCGGGGCGTGAGATAGCTCAGGTCCGCGACGAGGAGCAGGTCCACGAGGAGGTAGATCACGGGCACCAGCGGATAGCCCCACACCCGGTAGGGCCGTGCGACCGCCGGCGCTCTTCGACGCAGCACGAAGACGGCGGCGATCATCAATCCGTAGAACACCATGTCCGCCGCGATGATGTACTCGAGCAACTGGGTGTACACGTTGCCGTACACTGGTCCGCCGGGGCCCGACGTCACGGTTCGCGGCAACGTGAGCACGGCGGCCCATACACCCTGAAAGGCGAGAGCCACGGCCGGCACCGCCCGGGAGTTCACGAGGCCGGCCTTGGCGAAGAAGAGACCGTCACGCGCCATCGCGTAGTAGACCCGCGCGCCCGACAAGATCAGGCCGTTGTTGCACCCAAACGTCGAGATGACGATGACGGCCGCCATCAGGACGCCTCCGGTGGGACCGAGGATCGCCTCCATCAGTGCTACGGCGACCCGGTTGTTCGGAGCGTGCTGGATGCCGTCGAGGGGAAGGACCGTCACGTAGGCGATATTGGCGAGGAGGTAGAGCCCCACCACCGTGGCGCAGCCGAGCAGCAGGGCGCGGGGCAGGTTGCGCCCGGGATTTTCGATCTCCGCGCCCGCGAACGTGACGTTGTTCCAGGCCGATTGCGCGAAGAGCGGGCCCACCATCGCCCGGCCCAGGAGCATGAGGAGGGCGAAGGTGCTCACCTGGGCTGCGCCATTCGCGGCGGGATTCCACCAGGACGACGTGCGCGCCGCCCCCGCCGAGTGGTCTCCAAACGACAGACCGACGACGACCAATCCCGCGAGTGCCGCGATTTTCGCCACGGTCGAGATGTTCTGCACGCGCACGCCCTGTTTGAGCCCGCGGGCGTTGGCGAAGGTGAGCAGGAGAATGGAAAGGAGGGCGGCGAGCTGTTCCGTGGACAGACTGACGGCGAACCCTGATCCGCCGATGGTGATCGGCGGCACGACGAAGCGCACCGGAGAAATGCCCGGCACGAGGACACCCAGAAAACTCGCAAACGCGACGGCAACGGCCGCGATGGTGCCGCTCTGAATGACGGTGAACAGGGCCCATCCGAAGAGGAATCCGACGCCGGGGCCGTAGGCATTGCGGAGGAAGACGTACTGCCCACCCGCCCGGGGGAAGGCGGCGGCCAGCTCGGCACACGTGAGCGCGCCGGTGATGGTCAGGATCCCCGCCAGCCCCCACGCCACCAGGAGCCACCCGGGCGCCCCGACCAGCCGCGCGGACTCGGCGGACGTGATGAAGATGCCCGACCCGATCATCGAGCCGATGACGATCATGGTGGCATCGAAAGACCGGAGCGCGCGCTGCAGGGGCGGCATGGCCGTGTAAGGTTGACACCTGTTGTCGGGATGGGCTAGCCTACCTCGCCCCGCCGTCACCATTCACGAATCGCTCGGAGTGTCCATGACCCGGTTGTTCCGTTGCACCGCGCTGCTCGTGCTGGCGAGCGCCGCCGGCAGTCTTCAGGCGCAGACGCGTTCGCCGCTTCCCGAGGTCACCGCACCCCTCAAGGTGATCGACACGGCGTTCATGAATCGCCACGCGAACGCCTGCACGGACTTCTTCGCGTTTGCGAATGGCGGCTGGATCGCGAAGGACACCATTCCCGCGGCGTACTCCTCGTCCGGGGTGGCGCGCGACATGTCGGACCGCAACGAGCTCGCGGTGCGCTCGGTGCTGGAAGACGCGATGGCGAAGCGCGGCAAGGCGCCGGCGGGGAGCACTCCACGGAAGCTCGGGACCTACTACGCCACGTGTATGGACTCGACGGCCGCGGAAGCCGCCGGCATCACGCCGATCAAGCCATGGTTGGCGGCGATCGATTCCATTCAGAGCTCGAAGCAGCTGCTCCCGGCGATGGCGGCCCTGCAGAAGCATGGCACCAACGTCGGCTTCTTCTATTTCCCCAGCGGCGACCTTCACGACGCGTCGCACTACATCGTGGACCTCAGCCAGGGTGGTCTGGGGCTGCCCGACCGCGATTACTACACGGACTCAGGCTCGGCGGCGGACTCGACCCGGCAGGCGTTCGTGGCGCATATCACCAGGCTGTTCGAGCTCGCGGGCGAGAACGCGCCACAGGCCGAGAGCGATGCCGGCGAGGTCCTCGCGCTCGAGACGGAAATGGCGAAGGCGTCCCTCACGCGGGTGGCGCTGCGGGATCCCGCCGCGAGCGATCACTCCACGACGGCCGACCAGCTCGCCGGCATGACGCCGGGGCTCGATTGGCCGGGGTACTTCGCCGCCATCGGGATCCAGGCACCGGTACAACGCCTCAACGTGGGGGAGCCCGACTACTTCAAACGGCTCTCCCGGCTCATCGACTCGGTCCCGCTCTTCACCTGGCGCGCCTATCTCCGCTATCACGCCATCGGCAGCGTCGCGAGCTGGCTCTCGACCCCCTTCGTGCAGGAAAACTTTGCGTTCTCGTCCCGGTTCTCAGGCGCGCGCGCCCTCCTCCCGCGCTGGAAGCGCTGCCTGCGGGAAGCCGACGGCGACCTGGGGGAGGCCCTGGGGCAGGCGTACGTGGCGAAGACCTTCTCCCCCGAGGCTCGGCGGCGGGCGAAGGCCGTCATCGACGACATCCGCGCCGCCTTCCGCGAGCGGCTGCTGCACCTGACGTGGATGTCGGAGTCCACGCGTACCGAAGCGCTCAAGAAGCTGTCGTTGATGGGAGAAAAAGTCGGGTATCCCGAGACGTGGCGCGACTATTCGAAGCTCGACGTGCAGGAGGGCTCGTTCGCGCTGAACGTGGCCCGCGCGAACGTCTTCGAATGGAATCGGACCGTGAACCGGCCGGGGCAGCCGGTGGACACCACGGAGTGGGGCATCACGGTTCCGACCGTCAACGCGTACTACGACGGGTCCAAGAACGAGATGGTCTTCCCGGCCGGCGCATTGACTCCGCAGACATTCGACGCGAAGGCCGACGACGCGGGGAACTACGGCTCCCTGGGTGGCAGTTGGGCGGGGCACGAGCTGACCCACGGGTTCGATGACGAGGGCCGTCACTATGACGAGCGCGGCAACTTGCGGGATTGGTGGCAGCCCGCCGACTCGGCGACGTTCACCAAGGAAGCCGACAAGATCGTGGCGCAGTTCTCCGGGTATCTCCAGGTCGACACGATCCATGGCAACGGCAAGCTGACCGAAGGCGAGAACATCGCCGATCTCGGCGGGGTCCTGACCGGCTACGACGCGCTGGAGCGCGCGCTGCAGCGGGACGGCCGGCCGGGGCTCATCGAGGGCTTCACGCCGGAGCAGCGGTACTTCATCGCCTACGCGCAGAGCTGGCGGACCCACACGCGCGACGCCACCCTCCGCACGTGGGTGAAGACCAACCCGCACGCCCCTGACTACTGGCGCGCGAATGGCCCGCTGGCCAACGATCCCGAGTTCGCGAAGGCCTTCGGGTGCCAGCCGGGTGATCCGATGGTCCGCGCTCCTGACCTGGTTCCGCACATCTGGTAGTCCGGTTTTTTGACTTCGGCGGTACGCCCCGTTAGTGTTCTGGAACGCGGTCCGCCCGGTGCGGACCGCCCCAGCAAACCGTCAAGGTGGGACTTGGCCAATGCGCCACGTCCCACCTTCTTTTTTTCGGGGTTCTCATGGCAAAAGAAGAAGCGATCCAGCTGGACGGTGTGGTGTCCGACGTGCTTCCCAACAGCACGTTTCGGGTTCAGCTCCCCAACGGGCACGACGTCCTGGCGACGCTGGCCGGCAAGATGCGGCGGTTCCGGATTCGCGTGCTGGCGGGCGACCGCGTCACCCTCGACGTGTCACCGTATGACCTGACCCGCGGCCGCATCACCTTCCGCCACAAGTGAACAATTCCCGGCTCCAGCTCGCGAAAAGCGGGCTCCTGGCCGACGGCGGGGCACCCCGCTGTCCCAACTGCCGGACTCGGCTGAGCTTCACCACCGACCGTCAGGGGCATGTGCTCGAGGCGTGCCCGTGCGGGTATCGCGCTCTGGTGGTGCCCCGGCGAAGTATCGAGCCGGTCGCCGACGTGCCGGTGCCGCCGGAGCCGAGCCCTAAACCCTAGACGTCTAGACGTCTAGCCGTCTAGCCGTCTAGACGTCTAGACGTCTAGCTTTCTGATGTCTACCGAGGGCTTGGGGAATTTCATCCTCAAGCCCTCGAGTGTTTCCACCAGGATCCGGCACACGGCGAGGTTGCGGAACCACTTCCTGTCGGCGGGAATGACGTACCAGGGGGCCTGCTCGGTACTGCATTTCGACAACACGTCTTCGAAGGCCTTCATGTAGGCTCCCCAATACTTGCGCTCGGCAAAGTCCGCGGCCGAGAGCTTCCACTGCTTGTCCTTGTCGTTGATCCGGTCTTCGAAGCGCTCCTGCTGTTCTTCCTTCGAGATATGCAGGAAGCATTTCACGATGACGACGCCCTGTTCGGCCAGCAGCGCTTCGAAAGCGTTGATGTCATCGTAGCGGCGGGACCAGACCCCCTTGGGGACGAGGTCGTGGACCCGGGTGACCAGCACATCTTCGTAGTGCGAGCGATTGAAGATGCCGATATCGCCGAGCTGCGGAACGGCGCGGTGGATGCGCCAGAGAAAGTCATGGGAGGCCTCTTCGGGCGTCGGGACCTTGAAGGACGTCACCCGGCACCCTTGGGGATTGAGGCCCGTCATCACGTGCCGGATGGTGCCGTCTTTCCCGGCCCCGTCCATTCCCTGGAGGACCACCAGGAGGGCATGTTTGCGTTCGGCGTACATCACGTATTGGAGCGCGTCGAGCTTGCGGATGCCCTCGGCCAGCTCGTTCTCCATCCGCTCGTCCTTCTTCCAGCCATGGGTGCCGGCGGGGTCCCACTGGTCGAGGGAGACGGCGGTTCCGGGTGGCACCCGCAGCTTCTTGGAGAGGGACATTGGCTTGCTCGGGCAGAGGAAGGGAGAACATATTCACCGAGTTCCTGCGACACAAACAATGAAAGGACCTCCGATGCGACGGATGTTGATCACGGCGGCGCTCCTCGGCACCCTCGCCGCATGCAGCAAGGGGGACAAGGGGACCGCGACTCAAACCACTCCCGCTGATCCGGCGGCCCTGCTCAATCCAGCCGCCCCGGCCCTGAACGCGCAGGCACCTGCCACCTATCGCGCCAAGTTCGAAACATCGGCCGGCGACTTCACTGTGGAGGTCACCCGTGCCTGGGCGCCCGTCGGCGCCGACCGTCTCTACAACTTGATCAAGAACGGTTTCTACGACGGCGACCGGTTCTTCCGGGTGGTCCCGGGTTTTGTCGTGCAATTCGGACTCAACGGGAATCCGGCGGTGAGTGCCGCCTGGCGCCACGCGAACATCCAGGATGATCCGGTGACGCAGCACAACAACACCGGCACGCTCGTGTTCGCGACCGCGGGCCCGAATACCCGTACCACGCAGCTCTTCATTAACTACGCGGACAACGTACGGCTCGACGGGATGGGGTTCGCGCCGCTCGGCAAGGTGGTCGACGGGATGGACGTGGTGACGAAGATCTTCCCCGACTACGGGCAGACGCCCGATCAGAGCCTGATCGAGGCCCAGGGGAACGACTACTTGTCACAGGCATTCCCGAAGCTCGACTACATCAAGCGGGCGACGATACAGTGAACAACGGTGCGTGGGGGCGTGGGGATGTGGGACTCTCCGTAGACGGACGGAGCTCCGAACTTCTCGGAGTGTCCCACTTCCCACCTCCCCACGCCGTAGATTGACATCGATGCCCCCTGAACGCGTACCAACCGCCCCGTGCGCCAAGTGCGGCCGGCCGGTGGCGGAGACGGCGAAGCGCTGCCTGTACTGCGGGGCACCGCAGTACAAGGCGGCGCCGGGGACTCCGGAGCGGGCGGCGGAAGAGGCCGCAGCGTTGGAGGAGGACAAGAAGCTGAAGCGGCAGGCGGCGCTCTATCGCGCCGGCGTCGGCATGGCGAAGGGGGAGGCATCGCCGGACCAGGGCGCCGGCCTCGTCAAGGCACTGCTCATGCTCTTCGTGAATCCGTTCTCTTCGTTCAAGATCTTGCGGAAGATCTTCAGGCCTTGAGGGCGGCCGCGAGGCGATCGAGCTCTTCCACCAGGCCGTCTCCGAAGTAAAAGCGCAGCTCCTCCCGGACTCCTCGGTACACCGTGGGCCCCGAGTCGAGGCAGATCAGGCTCGAGTCCAGCACCTCTTCCGACAACCCCAGCTCGTCGCCTTCCCAGGTGAGCGGGAAGAGGCAGTCGACGATGGACTTGAGGTCGTGATAATCCACGCCGGCGGAGAGGGCGTACGCGTGGATCTGGCATCCGCGTGCTTTCCGGTTGAGGAAGACGCAGGCGCCATTCTCGACGGCGGTGCGGTCGGAGCCGCCCCCGGGCATGGACGCATCCGGAGTGCTGTCACCCGTGAACCAGCGCGTGCGAGAGACACCGGAGAAGGTCTCGAGCGCATCGGCGTGCCGTTGCAGATTTCCGCGCACCCGCCAATCGTAGTCCACACCGTACGAGCAGCATTGGTCGTGGCAGAACGAGCACTCGAGGCAATAGGTGAAGTACTGCCTCGAGAAAATGGCCGGATCGACGGCGGCGATGACCGGCGCGCCGTAGCGGCAGGGATAGGGTTGCGAGAGGGCGTGGATCACGGCTGGGAAGTTTCGGTTCACTGCGCTTCAAGCGCAATGCAGTGCCGAGCGCAGGCCTCCGCTGTGGGGTCTGGAACAGAACTGCATGAGGGGGCGTACTGATGTTCATGAATCGATCGCAGGCCCTCACCCTGATCGGCGTCCTCCTGTTGGGCGCCTCACTCTCCGCCCAGACGGCTCCCGGGTATCGCTACACGTTCACGTTCTCCGGTGACGGCACCGACCCGGTCTCGGGGACGACGTGGGCCTCCGGCGAGCGCTCGCGTATCGACATCGATGGGCGGTCGGAACCCCAGTACATCCTGGTGGACAACGCGGCGCACACCGTCACGCTCGTGTACCCGGACCGGAAAGAGTACTCCGTCGTGTCGGACACGACGTTTCAGCGGCTGGTGGGGACCGTCCTGGCGTCACTCCCGGTCGTGAACATCACCCTCTCGGATACTCAGGTGTCCGACACCGCGTTCGGCAGGGGAGACATGATTGCGGGGCACCCGACCGACCGGTACCAGGTGACCCAGGCGTTCACCGTGTCGGTGGGCGCATTCGGATTCCAGGCCGTGGGCATGCGCCAGCGGGTCACGACCGAGTACTGGATGGCGCGCGACCTGAAGTTGCCCTCCAACCCGCTGGTCACCTTGCTCGCGCAGCTCACGACGGTCCTGGCGCAGAGTGACCGGGACTTCGCCCACCGGTCCGCGATCGCCCTGCGTCCCGTCGTCCGGGGCACGCCCTTGCGGGTGGTCGTGCATTCCGAGAGCAAGTCGGGAGACAAGAAAGAAGTCACCGAGAAAACCCAAACACTCCAGGTGACCTCGATCGCGCCGGCGTCGGTGGACCTGAGCCGGTTTGCCCTGCCGGCCGGGTACACGCAGAAGGACCCTCAGTTTACCGGGAAGGTCTTCTAGAAGACGTCAGACGTCAGACGTCTGATGTCTAAAGTCTTGCTCCAATTCCGCCCCCCATCTACCTTTCTCGACCCGCCCTGGTGGTGAAACTGGTAGACACGCTGTCTTGAGGGGGCAGTGCCGCAAGGCGTCTCGGTTCGAATCCGAGCCAGGGCATCCGCAATACTTTCTTCATGAAGTCTTCAAGGGGGCGGCGCTACTTTGCCGCCCCCGATGCTTGTCCCCAAGCTCATCACCACACTCCGCGGGTACACCCGCGACCAGCTCTCGGCCGACCTCATTGCGGGTGTCATCGTGGGGATCGTGGCGCTTCCGCTCGCCATCGCGTTCGCGATCGCCTCCGGGGTCACGCCGGAGAAGGGCCTGTACACGGCCATTGTCGCCGGCTTCCTGATTTCGGCGCTGGGCGGCTCGCGGATACAGATCGGCGGTCCCACCGGTGCCTTCGTGGTGGTTGTCTACGGGATCGTCCAGCGCTACGGGGTTGAGGGGCTGACCGTCGCCACCCTCATGGCCGGCTGCATCCTCATCGTCTTCGGGTTGGTGCGGATGGGCGGGGTGATCAAGTTCATCCCCTACCCGGTGACCCTTGGTTTCACCGCGGGCATCGCGCTGATCATCTTCTCCGGCGAGGTCAAGGATTTCCTTGGCCTTCGGATGGGACCGCCCCCCGCCGACTTCATTCCCAAGTGGCGGGCCCTCGTGGCCCACCTCCCATCGGCCAACCCTTGGGCTATCGGACTGTCCGTGGCGACGGTGCTGATCATCCTCGTATGGCCCCGCGTCAGCAGGCGCATCCCCGGCGCGTTCATCGCGCTCATCGTCACCACCGTCGCCGTGCGGTGGGGCGGGATCCCCGTCGAGACGATCGGATCGCGATTCGGCCACATCGATGCCGGGTTCCCGAGCCCGCATATCCCCTTCGTGACGCTCGATACCATGCGGGGGCTCATCGGGCCTGCGTTCACCATCGCCATGCTGGGGGCGATCGAGTCCCTGCTGTCGGCGGTCGTATCGGACGGCATGATCGGAGGGCGACACCGGTCCAACATGGAGCTGGTCGCCCAGGGCGTCGCGAACATCGCGTCGCCCCTGTTTGGCGGGATCCCGGCGACGGGGGCGATCGCCCGCACCGCTACCAACGTCAAGAACGGCGGGCGCACGCCGGTGGCCGGCATGACGCATGCGCTGACCCTGCTGCTGATCACCGTCTTCTTCGGACGGTGGGCCGCCCTGGTCCCGCTCGCGACACTCGCCGGCATTCTGGTGGTCGTGTCCTACCACATGAGCGAGTGGCGGTCATTCCGGATGGAGCTGCGGGCGCCCCGCAGCGATCTCCTGGTTCTGCTCACGACGTTCGGTCTCACCGTGCTCGTGGATCTCACTGTGGCCATCGAGGTCGGCATGGTGCTCGCCGCCTTCCTATTCATGCGCCGGATGGCCGAGGTGACGAACATCAGGGTGCTGACCCACGAGTTTGCGGATCCAGCGAACGACGACGAG
The DNA here is from genome assembly GCA_035553475.1 of Gemmatimonadales bacterium. Lineage (GTDB taxonomy): Bacteria > Gemmatimonadota > Gemmatimonadetes > Gemmatimonadales > GWC2-71-9 > 40CM-2-70-7. Next base: position 698 of record DATNDQ010000024.1, on the reverse strand, counting down.
GGCGATCCGAACGCGATTCAGAGGCGGCAGGTGCCGGCCGGCGTCGAGGTGTACGAGATCAGCGGGCCATTCTTTTTCGGCGCGGCGGAAACCTTCAAGGACCGGCTGTCGCAGGTGGCGGGGAAGCCGCAGGTGCTGATCCTTCGCATGCGGCACGTGCCCGCCATCGACTCGACGGGGCTGAACACCCTCCGCGATCTCGTGCGCCGCTGTCGCCGGGAGGGCACGTTCGTGTTGCTCTCGGACGTGCATTCACAACCGGTAATTGCCCTGGAGCGTTCGGGCCTCTACGGGGAACTCGGGGAAGCGAACGTCACGGGCAATATCGACGACGCACTGGAGCAGGCCCGAGCGCACCTCGGTCTTCCAGCGGTCCCGAAGCCGGCCTTCGCAGCGCCCACGGTGGCGCGGGAAAGCGGTGGGGCGCGGTTACGCCCCTAGCGCTTCCAGACGTTGTTCTCGCGCCGCACGTCGGGAAACAGCTGATCGGGATCGATCTCCACCCGCGTGATTTCGGGCAGCGTCGCCACCCGAACGCGCGCGCGCCGCGTTCCCCCGTTGGCCCACCAGGCTTCGACCGGAATCTCTACCCGCTGCACGGTGCCGTCGCTCCTGGTTACGGCCAGGGGCACGGGCATCGGCGCCAGGCCCATGTCGCAGATCACGATCTCGGTGGAGTCGCCGACGGCGGTAACGGA
>DATNDQ010000023.1:0-6598 GCA_035553475.1 Gemmatimonadales bacterium | reverse complement strand
CGCCGCTTCGCCCATTTCCGGTACATGCGGCAGGCGATCGCAATCTGGACCGACGGGGACGGATACATCGCCCGGCTGCAGCTCCTCGGCGATTCCCTGCATCAGGCGGTGACCGCGCACGCACCTGCCGCCCGCATCGATTCCCTGCTGGCGCAGATCGACATCGCCGACGCCCGGCTCCGCCCCCTCGAAGACCAGTTCTCCGCCACCCTCGGCGCCGCGGCGCGCTGGACTCAGACCGTCATTGAAACCGTCGTCGGACTCACCGGCCTGCTCCTCGTGGTAGTCGGGGGCGTCTTTCTCACTCGCGAGCAGACCCGCCGGCGGCTGCTGGAGGAGGAGCTCCGCCAGTCCCAGAAACTCGAAGCCGTCGGCCAGCTGGCCGGCGGCATCGCCCACGACCTCAACAACATCCTCACGGTCGTTCTCGGGAACGCCGACCTTCTCGCCAAGACCGGCCCGGACGAAGAAGGCGAACGGCGTGCCCTGCTGGGGGAGCTGCGCGACGGTGGCCGTCGCGCCGCCGAAATGGTGCGGAAGCTGCTGGCGTTCGGACGGCGCGAGTCCATCGCCTTGCGCCCGGTCCGCCCCAAGGCGGTCGTCGACGAGCTCACATCCTTCCTGCGCCGGATCCTGCCCGAAACCATCGACATCCAGGTCCTGGAAGAATCGACGGTTCCCCCCATTCGAGCTGACGCCGTCGCCGTGGGACAGATTCTCGTGAACCTCGCCACCAATGCGCGCGATGCGATGCCCGAAGGTGGCCGTTTCACCGTCGGGATAGGCCGGCGGACTCTGCATTCCGGACACCGGCAGCCGCCTGAGCTCCCACCGGGCGACTATGTGGTGATCACGGCGTCCGACACCGGGCGGGGAATGGACGACCAGGTACGGCAGCGGATCTTCGAGCCGTTCTTCACGACCAAGCCCGTGGGCCAAGGCACCGGCCTTGGTCTGGCGATGGTCCTCGGCCTCATGCGGCAACATGGCGGCGACGTCAGCATGGAAACGGCGCCCGGACGCGGCTCGACGTTCACGCTCTGGTTCCCGCCGACCACTGAGGTGCCGAAGCGGGACACCCCGGCCCCGGCCACACCCATCTCCGGCTCAGGCGCGGGCACCATTCTGTTGGCGGAGGACGAGCGGGCGGTACGCCGGGTGGCGGAGCATGCGCTGGAATTGGCGGGTTACGTCGTCCTGACGGCGGAGAACGGGAGGGAAGCCCTGGAGATTCTGCGCGCGCGCGGCCGTGAGATCGATCTCGTCGTCACGGACGTGATCATGCCGGTGATGGGAGGGCGCGAGCTTTATGCCGAGGCCCGGGCCGCCGGGTTCACCGACGTCACCTTCCTCTTTACCAGCGGCTACACGTCCCCGGGAGGCGCGGATCGCGACTTTCACCTCACCCCCGACATGCATTTCCTCAGGAAACCGTGGACCCTGAACGAGCTGCTCGATCAGGTCGCCGCGCTGATGTTGGCCCAGCGGGTCAATCCGCCCCAAGCTCCTTCACCCACTCCGCAATCGTCTTCACGTCCGCCTGCCTGACGAACACCTTCTCGGTCAGGACCCGGTGCACCTCCGGATCCATGTCGAGACAGCCGTCCGAGAGCACGATCAGCCGGTAGTCGAGATCGGCGGCCTGCCGCACCGTCGAAAGCACGACGCCGCTCGTCGCGATGCCGCACAGGACCAGCGTATCGGTATTCCCTGCCCGTAGCACCACGTCCAGATCGCTTCCCGCAAACGCGCTGACGCGGCGCTTGGTGATCTGAATATCCCCGGGTGCCGGAGCCACAGCGGGATGCACCGAGGTCGACTGGTCCCCCGTCACGAACCCGGTCGGCGCGATGTTGCCGAACATCTTGTTTCGCTTTGAGATCTCGGGGCGCCCCTCCCGGAACGACACGGTGACGTAGAGGACCCTGATCCCCGCCTTCCTGGCAGCCGCGGCCGCTTTCGCGACCCCGGCCAGATAGCCGTCCGCCGTGCCGTAGCGGCCGACGATCCCCTGCTGCACGTCCATCACCAGAAGCGCGGTAGTCTCGAACCCCATGGAAGCCTCACGTATTCAGGTCACGCTGCGTTGCCGCCCCTGTGTATACTACCGACCGGGTCTCAACGTTGAGGGAGTGATGCCGACCATCGAATCGCGCCGTTCGTTTCTCCTCGCTTCCGGAGCCGCCCTGGCCGGAGTGGTCGCGTGGCGCTGGCGCCCCGCCGTTCACTTGGCGCTGCCGAAGACGGTGACCATCGTGGAGTTTACCGATGCGGGGGATCGGAAGGGACTCGTGACCGTGCCCACGGTCCAGAAGACGGACGCGGAATGGAAAGCCGTTCTGCCGCCGCTGTCATATGAAGTGACGCGGCACGCGGACACCGAAGTCCCTTTCACCGGCGCCCTCCTGAAGGTCCATGACAAGGGCGTGTTCCGCTGCATCTGCTGCGACACGGCGGTCTTCAGCTCGGCGACCAAATTCGATTCCGGCACGGGCTGGCCCAGCTTCTGGACGCCGATCGCGAAGGAAAACATCTCCGAGACCCGGGACCTGAGCTACGGGATGGACCGCACCGCCGTCGCTTGCAAGCGCTGCGACGCGCACCTCGGCCACGTCTTCGACGACGGCCCACAACCCACGGGGCTCCGCTACTGCATCAACTCGGTGGCGCTGCGGTTCGCCAAGGCCTGACCGCACGACCCCTTGCACTTCTACGTTGCGGGCTGACTAGCCGCTACCTGCCCCCTTTGCACGTAACCCCGGGCTGACGCCCGGGGTTAGTGAACACCCATCCCTCCATCTTGATAGACTGACCCCCGGCGTAAGCCGGGGGTGACGCGAAGGCCGACTTACCTCGAGTACAGCGCCGTCAACACGGCCTTGCCGACCTCATGCGCATGAAGATTGAACCCCACATACGCCGCCGTCGCATTCGCGGGAATGTCGAGCTTGTCGACGTTCAGCGCGTAGACGGTGATGAAGTAGTGATGTGCCTTGTCTCCGGGAGGTGGGCAGGCGCCGCCAAATCCCGGCGCGCCGAAGTCCGTGTTCCCCTGCACCGCTCCGGCCGGCAGAAGATTCTTGGATGCATCTCCCGCGCCCGTGGGTAGTGACGTCGTCGTCGCGGGAATGTTGTAGACCACCCAGTGCCACCACCCACTGCCCGTCGGCGCGTCAGGATCGTAGATCGTCACCGCGAAACTCTTCGTGCCCGCAGGCGCGCCGGTCCACGCGAGCGCTGGCGATGTGTTCGCGCCCGTGCAGCCCATGCCGTTGAAGACCTGCGCGCTCTTCAACGTCTTCCCCTGCTCGACATCCGTGCTCGTCACACGGAAGCCCTGCCCAGCGAGGACGGGTGCCGACAGGGCGAGTACAGCTACGACGGCGGTAATGGATCGCATTGCGAGATCCCCTAGGATTTGTGAGTTCAAGGAACGTATGCCTCAGGAGTGCCCGAATTCACAGGGGTTCTCGGCTTCTTGACAGTTCACTACTACAGTTGTAAATCTACGCCTGTAGAACAAACTCGAGGACCGAACATGCCTGACCGCCATCAGCTCACTGAGCTCCAGCTCGCCATCCTCCGAATCCTCTGGGAACGCGGGGAAGCCACCGTCCAGGACATCTGGGAAGCCCTGCACCCGGAACGAGGACTCGCCCAGACGACCGTCGCCACGATGCTGTCCCGGTTGGAACGCCGCGGCGTCGTCACTCGTCGGGCACAAGCGCGCCAGTACCACTACAAGGCCGCGGTGACCGAGGAGGAGGTCCAGCACTCCATGGTCGGCGAGCTGACCGAGCGTCTCTTCGACGGCGACGTCACCGCCCTGATGCAGCACCTCCTCTCCGGCTCGGACGTCAGCCCCGGGGACCTCGCCAAGATCCGCGCGATGATCGAACGCGCCGAACCGCAGGAGTCCAAATGAGCGCTTCCGCTTCGACCACGGTCTTCGCGTGGCTCCTCACCTATCTCATTCAGAGCACCGTCCTCCTCGGCGCCGTGTGGCTGGTGACACGCCGAGGCCGGCTGCAACCAGCGGCGAGTGACCTCCTCTGGAAGGTGGCGCTCATCGCCCCGCTGATCACCGGACCCATTCAGTCGAGTCTGCAGCTCCGGACGACCGCAGCGGTCCATCTGCCGGTGGCCGTTCAGACGCGGGAGTCGGGAGTCGTTGGTTCGTCCACTCCGACACAATCCCAGGCCCCGAGTGGCACGGCAACCCTCCCGTCATCGGCGGGTACGAGTCACGACTCCCGTCTCCCGACCCCCACCACCGTGGTGGTCGTACTCTGGGCCGTCATCGCGCTCGGGTCATCCCTCTACTATTTCGGCCGCCGCCTTATTCTGGTGGGACGCCTGGCCGACCGGCGCGCCGTCTCCGGCGGGCCGCTGTCCGCCATGTTGGTAGACCTGAAACGGGAAGTCGGATTGCAGCGGACCGTCCGCCTCACCATGGCGCGAACGATCTCGAGCCCTGTCGCCCTCGGCGTCGCCGAAATCTGCATTCCGGAGCTCGCGCTCTCCGATCTCACGCCGGACCAGCAGCGCTCGATGCTCGCGCACGAGCTCGCGCACCTCGCCCGCCACGACTCACTGTGGCTCGCAGCCGCTTCCCTGATTGAACGCCTCTTCTTCTTCCAGCCGCTCAACCGCCTCGCGCGCCAGGAGCTCGAGACGACGGCGGAATACCTCTCAGACGAGTGGGCCATGCAAAAGACCGGATCGGCAGTCGCGCTCGCGAAGTGTCTCGCCACTGTGGCGGAATGGATTCAGGCCTCCCCGCTCGGCGTTCCGGTCGCCGGCTTCGCCGAGCGGCGGTCGCTCCTGGTTTCGAGGATTTCGCGGCTCCTGGAGCAGAAGCTCCCGACCAGCCCCGCGTCCAGAACCGGATGGATGGCTGCTGCCGCCGTGGGGGTAATGGTGACGATCGCCGCCGCACCGCACGTAACGCAGGGCATCGTGACGCAAGACACGACGACGCCGCCCTCCCAAAGCTCTGAGAGACGGCAGCTGCAGGATACGTCGTCGGTCGTCCCCGCCCTGATCGCGCGGCTCAAGGACGACGACGCCGGCGTCCGCCGCGCTGCGGCGCAGTCCCTCGGCAGGCTGGGTGACCGTCGCGCCGTCCAACCGCTGATTGCGATCCTGGCCGATCCGGAAGCCGAGGTCCGCCGGTCAGCCATCGAGGCCCTCTCCGACCTCGAGGATCCCGCCGCGATCAGTCCCATCGCCGGGCTCCTCAAGGATTCGGACACGGACGTGAAGAAGGAAGCGCTGAATGCCCTCGGGCATTTCGACCAGAAGATCCCGACTGCCGGTGTGGTAGAGTTGCTCGACGACCCGAGCGCCGATGTTCGTCACGAAGCGGTAGACCTGCTGCAAAACGTGCATGACCGGAGCGCCGCGCCCGCCATTGCCAAGCTGATCCACGATCAGTCGAGCGACGTGCGTGAGGCCGTCATCAATGCTCTGGGGGACCTGGGAGACCAGGGCTCCGCCGGCGCCATCACCGGTGCCCTGACGGACCCCTCCGGTGACGTCCGGCAACAGGCCCTGAACGCCCTCGAGAACCTGCACGCCCCCGTGGCGGAGGCGACGCTCCTCAATCTCCTGAAAGACTCGAATCCGGACGTCCGCGAGAAAGCGGCTCAGATGGCGGGCAACCGATCCGTCGTCGCCGCGATCCCCGCATTGCGCACCCTCATTTCGGACCCGCGCCGGGATGTCCGCGAGGCCGCCACCGAGGCGCTCGGTAACATCGCCGACCCGGCAGCGCGCGCCGCGCTTCAGGCCGCCCTGAACTCCCCCGACCCGAACGTGCGCCGGGTGGCCGCCGAGGCGCTCGGACAGGACAAGAACCAATGATCCGCCTCGCGAGCGCCGCAGCCCTGGCCCTCACCGCCGGACTGTCCTTCGGTCCAGTGATCGCGGGCCCGCCGGCTCCGGAACCGGTATCCCTCTGGAACCATGGCCGAGCCGGCGCTGATTCGGCACGCGTCGCCTCATTTCTGGCAGCGCTGGGTCACACCGATCCGGTCGTCTGCGAGATGATTTCGGATCAGATAGGCAACTTTTGGATGTCAGGTGAGGGCGGGTTGGGACGTCTCATGGACGATCCGAACCTGACGCAGAGCGCGAAGGATTCCCTCTCCGGAACCGTTTCGGAGCCTCGCGCGATCACGCTCCTGGTTGCCACCCTGAGCGCGAACGACCCCTGCGTGCGCCGCGTGGCGGCGAAACTCCTGGGGCGCAGTGCGGTGACCAATGACGTCCTCCGGGACCTGCTCGCGAATCCGTCTTCCCGGGTTCGGGAAGCCGCGGCCATGGCCACCGGCGAGAATGAACGCCGTGAGCTTCGAGGCCCCCTCGAGCGCCTGCTGGGTGACTCGGTCGCAGGACCGGCAGCCATGGCGGCGTGGGCACTGGGCGAAATCCAGGATCCCTCGTCCGCGATGGCGCTGATTCAGGCCGTTCACTCCAATGCCCCGCGCGTTCGACTCGCCGGCGTCTGGGCGCTCGGTGAGCTGCAGGACGCCAGTGCCGCGAAGGAAGTCGTCCCGATGCTGCGGGACCCCGATCCCGCCATGCGGGCGACGGC
>DATNDQ010000022.1:0-8901 GCA_035553475.1 Gemmatimonadales bacterium | reverse complement strand
GTGGAACTCCTCTTCCAGGCCGACCTTCTTCAATCCTCGATACGCACCACTCCGGAACTTGCTGGTGACCAAACCCAGCTTCTTGCCCTGTTTGCGCAGGGCCTTCACCGCATCCACCACGCCGTCGTAGGCGGTCACCATCTCGTCGTGATGGCTCAGGTTGTACTCGCGGTACGTAACCACCATCGCGTCGATCTCGGCCGGGTCTTCGCTCCACTCCTTGAACTGCACGCGGAGCGGAATGCCTAGGCCTTTCATCCAGACGTCGGGGGCGGTCTCGAGCTGCCGATGGGTGCGGATCGTGTGCTGGTACGAGCGGATGATCAGCTCGATTGAATCGATGAGCGTGCCGTCGAGGTCGAACAGGAAGGTGGTGAGGGCCACACCGGAAGCTAACCGCGCCACATGGGCCGCACCACGATTGCCGCTGTGAGGCGAATGTCCGGCGCCACTGTTCGACAGTCGAGAGTTGGGAGTCCTCGGCTCCAGTCGCAGAGGGAGTCGACGGTGAGAGGGGCCGGGCTTTCCGCCAGCGCCGCAAGTGACAGCTCCTCTCCCGCGGTCATCCCGGAGCCGAGTCGCTCGACCAGCGCATCGAGCATCGCGACGCGGGGCGCGTTGCCTTCGCGCGCCGCGCGCCGGGCTTCCCTGACGACCATCGGAATGAGACGCCGGCTCAACTGGTCTCGATCGCCGGCGCGCCAGCGGGCGGACACGAGCTGGTCCAGACGCTGTCTGATGGCCGGGGCCGCGCGACAGATCGCGGCGCGGAGCATTTCCCCATCGTGCGGGATCGCCGGTGCCGTTACGGCCTGCTCGAGCAGGGCGCAGGCGATCCGAGGGTCGGCGGTGAGGCCGTTCTTCCGCACCACCAGGGCCTCCGCGAGGCCGCCGACCGAGAATACCAACAAAGTGGCCTCTTCATCTCCGCTCACGGCACACAGTGCCGCCTCGTCGTCCTGCACCAGTACCTGCAGGCGGTCGCACCAGTCGAAGAGCCCGGCACGCCTCCCCACGCGTGCCTTGGCCAGAAGGCGTGTCTCGAAGCCAATCGCGTGGGCGAGTGATGGTGGCGGCAGGAAGGTGACGACCTGAATGCGAGGATGAGCCGACCCGATGCGATCGATGCGCCCGACCCGCTGCGCGAGCCGCGCAGCAGTCCAGGGCAGGTCATAGTGAATTACACGGCTCGCGTCCTGGAGATTGAGCCCCTCACTCGCGAGGTCGGTGGCGATCAGGACGTCCATCGCGAGGCGGGCTTGTGGTGAAGGGACGCCCGTGGCCATCGGCGCGAAAGCCGCGAGGATCTCGGGGACAGGGATTGGGCCGGAGGGCAGGAGTCCGCGAGCTCCCATCACCGCGGCGACACGATGCCGGGTTTGGAGGGTCCGCAGCAGGTAGCGAGCCGTGGCTCGCGATGACGTGAAGACGATCGTCTTGGCGAGGTGACGCGACAGAAGCTGGTCGAGGCGCCCCGCCTTCGGATCTGGAGCCCCCGACGCAAGATCCTTGAGTCGGGGGAACGCAAGACGATCCCCCGGCGCCTGGCCATTTCCTTGAGGGAGCAAGAGAGGGAGGAGGGCGAGCTGCAGGTCGGGCTCCTCACCTCGCGGGAAGAACCGCTGGAAGTCATGCCTCGTCAGCGCCCGCCCGGAGTGCTTCGCCTCATCCGAGAAATCCGCGAAAGCCTCTTGCCGCGACAGGCTTTCGCGGAACGCCGGTAGGCTCGATGCCAGCCGGGTGAGCAAGACCATCCGCACCAACGCGCCGGCCGGCCCTGGATTGCATGTCGCGATCTTGCTCACCATCTCGGCGAGACGCTGGTCCGGCGCCGGTCCGACTCGAATGGACTTCCCCCGGGCGCGCTTCGGGAGCACGATGGTGGGCGCGCGGGATCTCGAACGCGCCACTACGATGTGCGCGAGTGCGCCCGGCAATTCCGTCCACGACTCCCCGGCGGCCGCTCGCTTGAGCGAGGGGACTCCCAGCCCCGCAAGGGCATCATCCCGCATGAAAAGCCGCAGCAGGTGGACCAGATCGCCGATGCGGTTGTGGACGGGTGTCGCGGTAACGAGGAGCACCCGGGCGCCCATCGTGAGCTCAGCGAGTGCGCGATAGCGGCGCGTCGCTGGATTTCGGTAGTGGTGGGCCTCGTCGACAATGATCAACGGGCATCGGGGTTGCCGGCGCGACATGAAGTCCCTAAAGGACGAGCGCGGGCTCGGCTTCTGCCCGATGAACGGGCGGCTTAACCCTTCATGTGTCCGAATCTCCGGGGTTACGTCGAACCGTCTGCACAACTGCCCCCACTGGCTCACCAGCACCGCCGGCACCACGAGCGTGAATGAGTCTTCGCACATCAGTGCGACCGCCATGGCGACATAGGACTTGCCCAGTCCCGGCGCGTCCGCGAGGACCGCGCCTCCGTAGCGCGAAACGATCGCGGCTAGCCTGACCGCCGCCGGTCGTTGGTGCGCCGCGAGCCATGCCGGCGTGACGGCCGCCGCCGGCGATACCGGCGGCAGGTCGAGCAGGGCGCGCGCCGCCCGGGACGCGACCGCCGGGGGCGGGCCTTCGGGTCCGGGGGTGAGGAGGGCGGCGAGAGGCTCATGGATCATTCCGCTCGAGCACCCGCCGATCTCGTGCGTCCAATCCGAGGCACTCGGCGACTGCCTCATCATCCACCTCGTGCTCCCTCCCACACACCGCTAGGCGTGACCAAATGACGTGGCTGGCAGGGGGCAGGGGCAGGATGCGAACCACCCGCGCATTGAAGCGCCGGAACCCCCCACGCGCCGGATCGGCACGGAGCGCGGCGAGGGCCGTGTACCAGCGGGAGTTGAAGAGCGCCGCCAGCGCATGCGCCTCGTCGGCGGCTCGCGTGACGATCCCATAGACCGTGTTGAGAGGAGCCACCACGGGCTCAGGGACCGAAGCGGACAGCCGGCGCGCCAGGTCGGGCCAGATCACCCGGTTCGGCGCGATGGCGAGCCCCAGCCGGAAGAGCTGCCAGGGTGGCCCCCCGCGATAGTCCGCGCGCCGTTTCAACCGATCGGCCACCGGCTCCAGCCGCCCCGTCATCGCCGCATTGAGCCGACTGCGCACCCGGCCATCGGGTTCATGAGTCCAGAGGAGATGGAGGCGCGACTCCACACGCCACCGCCCGCAATCGCGCCCCCGTACCGCGGGGCGGGATTCATCGCATGGCTCGCTGGTCAAGAACAGGTCGTCAGCGCCCGTCTTGACGCCAAGGATCGGAGCCCAGCGCTCGCCGACAGTCGGCAGCTCGTCCCGGAGACGACGGGCCACGCGATCGGCATGAGGTTGGAGGATCCAGGGGCCCGTCTGCTGGAGCGCGCCCTGGGTCGTGGAGGTTCGCTCGTTAGGGTCGAGACCCAGCGTGACCCGCTCGGCAACGCGCGGCGGCCGTCGTGCGGCGACCAGCGCCATGGGGTACACGGCCGCTCCGAAAGCCGCCGCGGCGTCGTCCGCGGGAGCCAGTCGCGCGATCCACGCTTCGTTCGCGACGTGCTGCCGCAGCGGCTCAGCGTACCCAGCCGTCGCCAGCTTTGCGGGAACGAGCAGGCCGATGACACCGCCCGTCGCCGTGAGCTCAAGGGCGCGTTCGACGAATGCCACTGACAGGTCAGGTTGATGCGCGAAACCGCGCTCCCCACCCGCGTGCCAGCAGCGGTATCGCGTGGACAGCGCATCCCTGGTTCGCTGCGGCAGTCGTTCGGCGCGCACCCACGGCGGATTTCCGACGACGCAATCGAACCCGCCGGCGGAAAGGACGTCGGCGAAGTGCGTGTCGAACGCGAAGAATGGGGCACCTCCGTCGCGCGCCAGACGCCACAGGGAGGAGCGGAGCTCGCGCCTGACTGCCCGAAGGCGGCGCAGCTCCTCGCGCCCGAGGCTTGAGAGCCCGGTGACTCGGCCGAAGAGGTCCCGGGCCCGTCCTGCCGCGACGGTCTCGGAGATTTTCCGCTCGACGCCTCCTAACGCTTGCTCGAATAACCTCCTGGCGAGCGCGACCTCCGCCTGCTGCAGCGCCCGGAGCGGTTCCTGCTTCGTCACTCCCGGTGAGGCGAAGACGGTCCGCCGGGCATTCGCGAGGTGGTCGATCTCGCCCCGCGCGTCTCCCAGGCCCAGTGCACCCGTGAGTGCGCGAGCCAGCGCCAGCGGGTCGAGAAGGGCGTCTCCCTGCCGCACCCTGCCATCGAGGTTCGGGAGGGGAGCCACTTGCTCGGGGATGGTGGTGCTGTCGTCCGCCACCAGGGCGAGCCAGAGTCTCAGCTCCGTCAGCCGGACCGCAGTGGGATCGAGATCTACGCCGAAGAGCGATCCCGAGATGATGTCGCGAGAGAGCGCGGGACCCCGGGTCTCTCCCGCGGCCGAACGCATTCGCACCAGCTCGTCGAGCGCTCCCAGCAGAAACGCGCCTGAGCCCACCGCCGGGTCGACGACGGTCAGGCCGCGCAGACTTGGTGCCTCAGGTGGTGCCGTGCCCTCGTGTGCCCACCGCGCGGCCAGGTCGGGCCGCACTCCCCGGCGCTCGACCAGCGCCGTCTCGAGGGCCGCGCGCACGAGTGCCCGGACCAGGCCCGGCGGCGTGTAGTAGCTGCCACTCGAGCGGCGGTCCTGCGGATCCATGATCCCCTCGAACACCCGGCCGAGCATGTCGGGGGCGATCAGGTCGGCGCTCGCGTCCTCGCGGACCGAGAAATGGAATCGCTCGAACAGGTCGTCGAACGCATCCCGCCAGTCAGGGTTGGGCCACAGCGCGGGTCCCACTTCTCGTTCCAGGGGCGTTGGTTCGAAGAGGCCGCCATTCAGGAATGGCACGTCGCCGAGCGCGCGGGCACCAGCTCCCCGTTCCCCGTAGGGGCGGTTCAAGGCGCCGAAGCAGAGCGGGTGCAGGGCGAACCGATGGAAGTGACGCCGCCGTGTGAGGGCCTCGTCGAGGAGCTTGGGGAGGTACCGCGGGTCCCCGTCGAGCCAGCCTTTGGCCTGCACGAAGTAGAGGAACAGGACGCGGGTAAGCGCGGTGAGTGCGAGGTGACGGCGGTCGGGAGCCCGGATGGCGGGATCAAGGCGGGCAGTAAACCGGTCGACGAGGTCCTTGAAGGCACGGAAAAATCTTGGCGTGACTCCCTCGCTTGCGAGGGCGTCGCCGATCTTGAGCGAGAGGCCAAGCGCCGACTCGTCCGCGGTGACGGACAGGCGCTCGATGGTGGCGATGGTGGCCGCAGACGGGTGAGTGAGAGGGACCGTCATCGCCTTGATGCCGAGCCGCCCTGATTCCTTGCCGGTTGCGCGCCATGCCGAGAGCACGAGTCTGCCCGCTCGGGCGTCGAGCGCCGCGATCAGGCCTCGCTCAGCCCGCTCCGCCAGTCGGGAGGCTGCGCGCCGGGCCCACAGCTCCGGCTCCCGGGTCTCGAGGCCGAACACCCGGAACGCGCCAAACCGCGCCACCAGCGCCGCGGACTTCACCCCCGACCCGGCGCGCTCTCCCAACCAGGAGGCCGGCGGCACCTGCTCCCACACGGGTGTGTAGCCGAGCGCGCTGAACAACGCCCCAAGATCTGAGATCTGCTCGGTCCGGGCGAGAAGCTCCCGAAGCACGCCGGCCCCTGGTTGAAGAGGCCCTCAACATCAGTGCGCTTGGGGAGATCAGTGGTATCGAATTACTGCGGTGAGGAACGAAAAAACGAGAGCGGGAAGTGAGAAGAGGGAAGCGGGAAGAGTGAAACACCGCTCTTCCCACTTCCCTCTTCACGCTTCCCCCTCACTCAGCTTTTTCTCAGTTTGATATCCCCGTTGACCGTGGCCAGCGTCAGCGACCGTCCACCCTTGCCGATCGTCCCGTGCATCCGGCGCGGGCCCCACTTGCCCACGATCGTCACCGGCCAATCGGAATCCAAGTCGCCATTCACCGTCTCGGCCCGAACTTCGGTATTCAGGTCAGCCGGCATGGTCAGCGTGATGCCGCCATTCACGGTGCGGAATGAGGCTTCCTCGAAGTCGGTCTTGCCCATCGACGCACGGATCGACCCGTTCACCGTGTTCGCTTCGGCGCGCCCGGAGGTCGACACGTCGATGCTGCCATTCACCGTATGCACGTCGGTGTTTCCGGTCAGGGACGTGGCTTCGACGTCGCCGTTCACCGTCTGTCCCTCGAACTCGGTGCCCGCGGGCACCTGGATCGTGAAGTCCACGACCACGTCGTTGTCGTGCGTGTTCGAATGCCAGTGGCGACCCTGTTCGCAATCGTTGTCGCGGTCGGAGTCATCCGGCGTCGGGTAGACCGCGCAGATGGTGACCGCGTCTGGCGTGTTCACCACCACGATCTTCACGTCCTCCGGATTGGAGCGTCCGTCCTCAGAGTGCTTCCGGGCGCTGACGTCCGCGGTCCCGCTCGTCGTGCCGGTGGCGTGGATCGCGCCGTTTACGCCCTTGATCTCGAGGCGCTGGCCGGCGGCGAGCTTGCCCGACCAGTGGAAGTCCTTGCTCTGCGCGGCCACTGCGGCCGGGATCGCCAGGGCCAGGAGGCCCGCCACCACGAAGCGATTACTCATTGTCATCGTCCTTGTCCTTGTCTTTCGAGTCACGCGAGTTGTGATGCTCCCGCTTTCCCACCTCACCCGGGCGGCAGATCTTCAGATCTCCGCCGAATGACTCCATCTCGAGCTTCGCCGAGCCGGTGCCCAGCGTGAAGCTGAACCGGTGCTTATGGCTGCCGGTCATCGTGACCGGGAAACACGGATCGAAATCACCGTTGAAAGTCGACGCGGTCACGGCCACGTTCGCGGTCTGCGGGACGGACACGCTCACGTCGCCGTTGTTCGTGGAGAAGCTGTAGTGCCCGGCGTCCTTGATGGTCCCGTCATACGTGACGTCCCCATTGATCGTGGTCGCCGACACGTTGTCCGCGTCGATGCCCTTGAGCTCGATGTCGCCATTCGTCGTCTCAGCGGACAGATCGCCCTTCGTGTCCGTCACGGTGATACCGTCATTCACGGTCACCACCTCAATTCGTCCCTGAGCCTTGGCCAGTTTCACCGAGCCCGACGTGGAGTTGAGGGAGATGTGTCCCGATCCGCCGGTCACGTCCACGTCGCCCTGCACCGTGGTGGCCGTGATGTCCCCGGCGATCCCCGTCGCGGTGATGTCCGTGTAGGTGCCTTCGAGATCGAGCGCCATCCACGCCGGCACCGTCAGGTCGAACGAAACCATGTGCGGTGCGCCGTAGCGGCTCGAGGTGCGGATGGTCACCACCTGCTGATCCACGTCGATGTCCACCCGCTCGCGGTCCGAGTTGTCGGCCGAGATCCGGACGGCACTCTTGTCCCACACCTTCACGGTGATGTCGCCGCCGAAGTTGTTGAGGTCGAGGCGGGCACCGCGGGTGACCGCGACGGTGGTGTCGACGTTGGCCTGGTACCGGTCGTCGTCACCCCCGTCGACGTTCACGACCACCTTCGGGGGCCGGACATGGTGGACTCGGGGCGCGGGACTGGGGCTCGGCGCCGGAGTCTGGAGCATGACGGCCAGGAGAATGGGAAGCATGATTTTCTATTCCTCTCAGGTTCGCACGCCGAGGGTACTCACTCGGCGAAGCAGGTTCGCCCTGCGCTGGACGACGTCAGCGAGGTGGCGATTCAGGTAGCTGTTGTTCGGGTCAGCATCGAGCGCGCGCCGCGCTTCGGCGATCGCGGAGTCGATGATGGCCAGGTTCTTCTCGAGAATCCGGACCGTACTGTCGCTGAGCTGGGCCCGGTTCTGTTGCAAGGTGGTCCTCAGGTTCGCCACGACCGGATCGACGGACGAGTCCATCTGGTGCCAGGCTGCCGGCATGTCGATGGAGCGGCTCGTATCCGCGGGTGGCTGGATCGATCCCTGGCTTCGCAGTGACAGCCACACCGCGCCCGACGACACGATCATCAGGGCGATGCCGGCCGCCAACGCCTGGGGCACGGAGAACGAGAGACGACGGGCAGTCCGCGCCGGAACCCGCGCGCGGTCAATCGAGACGACGGCGGTCCCGGATCCGATCCGGGTCGCGATCCCGGACCAGAGGTCTTTCGACGGCGGACGGTCATCGAGGCCGCGCGCGCGGTCCACCACGCGGCGGAGGTCATCAAGGGTCTCGCGGCACTCGGCGCACGTGGTGAGGTGGGCTTCCAGCACCTCACGCTCGCCCGCGGGGAGTGTCTCGTCGAGATACTCAGAGAGCTTTTCAGTCCAGCGGTCCATGTTTTCCATCCTCAGCCGTCTAGCCGTCTAGACGTCTAGTCTGTTAGGTGGCGTCGCAACGCCATTCTTGCGTGATGCAATTGAGACTTCGACGTGCCCGGCACGATGTCGAGCATCGTCGCGATTTCCTCGTGGGTGTAGCCTTCCACGTCGTGCAACACGAACACTTGTTTCGCCTTCTCCGGCAGTGCGGCCATCGCGCCTTCGAAGTCCACTCCCAGATCCGGCGTCGCGGACCTCGCACCGATGTCGTCGAGCGCATCTTCGCGCGGGTCGTGGCGCTGGCGTGAGATCCCGACCGTTTTCCGCCGGGCGAGAATCACGTTCACGGCCAGCCGGTGCAGCCAGGTGCCGAACGCCGCCTCACCGCGGAACGTCGAGAGCTTCTCCCACGCGCGGACGAAAATGTCCTGCGTCACGTCGTCGGCTTCGTCGGCATCGATCATCCGCCGGGCCAGCGAGTGAATGCGGGCCACATGCGCGCGATAAAGGCGTTCGAAGGCCGTCGCGTCACCGCTCGCGGCCAGAGTTGCGTCAGCTATTTCGGCGTCGGCGGTGACCAGAGTCGGCTCTCGTAGGCTTTCGATCCAAGGAGTCGTATTCGGCACACGGACTTGGATAGTCCGGGCTGCACGACGGTTGCAA
>DATNDQ010000021.1:0-8387 GCA_035553475.1 Gemmatimonadales bacterium | reverse complement strand
GACTCCCCCCGCCGAATCCCCGCCGATGTTCTGAACCGAGACGCCCAACGCGAAGAGATCAAAGACCGGCAGCGCGGCGCCGACATCCCCCGCCCACATCCCAGCCGCCGGCGTCCCGGGCCCGTGGGCGTACTTCCCGGTCACACCGAAGGCTAGAAGGCCGCGCCGGTACACCAAAGAAGATGCTACAACAGCATCATCGTGAGTGAGCGAACCGGGGGTGGATAGGACCTGCGCACCGGCGCCCCAGTCGAGCCGCCCGAGCCGGATCGCCACGGCGCCGAGGGAAAGGGCCGCTCCCCCGGGGATGGACGCGTAGGAGCCCTCGAAGGCCATATGGCGGATCGTCGCGAGCCCGGCCGGATTGGTGAAGATCACGGAGGCGTCGCCCACCAGGGCGGCCCCGGCGCCCCCCAATCCCACCGACCGCACCGAGGCCGGGAGACCCTCGAGAGACGGCGACTGCCCCACCGCGAGGGAGGAGGCGAACAACCCGAGGAATGTCAGCGCCGCAGCGCCGCGATTCATGTCGCAGGAACTGACGCCGCAGGCGCTGCCGCAGGTGCCCCAGTCGGCGCCAACTCCCCGACGGCCCCTAACGCCCGCTTGAAGAGGATCGGTCCTACGACCTCGTGGATCCCGATCATGGTGATGATGAGAGCCGAAAGCGAAACGCCCCATTCCGGGAAGGACCGGCGGGCCACCATCGCCAATCCCAGCGCGATGCCCGCCTGGGATACGACGCCCATCCATCCCCAGCGTGCGAATGGGGGCTCGACCGACGGGGAGCGTCCGGCCCAGCGGAACCCGATCCGGAGGCTGAGCATCCGAAGGCCCACCAGGAGCACGACCCAGGGGAACATCTCACCGAGCGCGTCGAGGCGCACCGACGCCCCGGCGAGCGCGAAGAAGACCGTGTACACCGGCCGCGACCCCCGGCGCAGTTCAGCCCGCAGCCGCTCTCCTTCCACCGGCGAAAAGTTCTCGAGATAGAACCCGGCGGCGAGGGCGATGAGCAGCGCTTCGAGGTGCAGCAGCCGGGCCGCTTCGGCCGTGACCACCGCCAGCACGACGAGAAAGAGGGCGGTGTCACGCCGCACCGCGTGCAGGTAGCGGGACACCACCCATCCGAGGACCAAGCCGGCGCCAATCGAGGCCCCGATGCCGATCAACGCGGTCAGCACGGCGCCGATGTCCACCGTCCCCGCCTGCGCCACCGGGCGTGCCAGCTCCAGCACGATCGTGAGCAGGAACATGAGAATGACGTCGCCGATCACGGTCAGGTTCAGAATCCCGCGCGCGAAGGGGCCCCGTGCTCCCGTCTCGTCCATGATCGCGATGGTCGCGGCCGGAGAAAACGCCGCCGCGCAGGTGCCGAGCACCACGGCAATCGCGATCACGTTGCCGATGGGTTGGTGACGGGCGAGGGGAAACCAGGGAGACAGGGCCAGAATCGCCCCGGTCACGGCCACAAACGGGAGGCCGATCCCGCCGGCCGCCAGGCGGGCGAGGCGGCGTGCCTGCGCGCGCAACTCGCCCACGATCAGCTCGCTCCCGGCCGAGAACGCGATCAGCGCCACGGCGGCGTCCGCGATGAACCCGAGGGTATGCGCTTCGTCGGCCCGGACGAATCCCAGCCAAGCGGGGCCGAAAATGAACCCGATGGCGATGTACCCGGTGAGGCGCGGCAGCTTCCACCGCGAGAGGATATCGGCGCCCAATTGTGCGGCGATGAGCAGGAAGCCCAGCGCCAGCGTGGCGCGCGCTTCGAGCAGACCTCCCGCGGTCAGATGATGAAACAGCCCCATCATGACCGCGACGACGATCAGACTGACGACGGCTCGCATCGGCGGTAATCTCCCGTGGGGCGAGAGTTTTGACAATGCGGTGTCACGCCGATAATTTCCCTTCGATGTCGTTCGTTCATCTCCACACCCACAGCGAATACTCCCTCCTCGACGGCGCCAACCGGATTCCGGAACTCCTGGACCGCGTTCAGGGGCTGGGGATGGACTCGCTCGCCATTACCGATCACGGCAACCTCCACGGCGCGTGGGCCTTCTACAACGAAGCCAAGGCCCGGAAGGTGCGGGCCATCCTGGGATTCGAGGCGTACCTCGCGTTCGGATCCCGGAAACTCCGTGAGAAGGTCCCCGATGCCCCCGCTTCGTATTCGCATCTGGTGCTCCTCGCCAAGAACCGGGCGGGCTACAAGAACCTCATCAAGCTCTCGTCCATCGGGTTCCTGGAAGGCTTTTACCGGCGTCCGCGAATCGACCGCGAGGTGCTGGAGGCTCACAAAGAGGGCATCATCTGCCTCGCGGCCTGCCTGTCCGGCGAGGTGTCCCTCTACCTGAGGCAGCAGAACTACGCCCAGGCCCTGGCCTCCGCCGAGTATTTCGCCCGCCTCTTCGGCCCCGATGGATTTTTCCTGGAAGTGCAGGATCATGGGCTCCCGGAGGAGAAGACCGTCGCGGCCGGGATGTTCCAGCTGGCCCAGGACTTGGGCCTCCCGGTGGTGGTAACCAACGACGCCCATTATTTGATGAAGGAAGACGCCGAGGCGCACGACGTGCTCCTGGCGATCGGCACCGGCAAGGATCTCGACGACCCCAAGCGGTTCCGCTTCACGGGTTCGGAGAGCTACGTGAAGACGGAAAAGGAGATGAAGCTCCTTTTCCCCAACCGCCCCGAGCTCCTGTCCGAAACGCAGCGTATCGCCAACCTCTGCGAGTTCGATTTCGAGAAGAAGTACTTCCTGCCGCAGTATCCCCGTCCCGCGGAATTCGCGTCCGACAACGACCTCCTGGTCCACCTGGCTCAGGATGGCGCCGGAAAGCGGTACGGCTCCCCCCTTCCCGATCATGTAAAGCAGCGGCTCGAGTACGAGCTGGACGTGATCAAGCGGACGGGATACGCGGGGTACTTCCTGATCGTCGCGGACCTCATGCGGGCCGCCCGGGAGCGGGGCATTCCGGTCGGGCCTGGCCGTGGCTCCGCCGCCGGCTCCCTGGTGGCGTACTGCACCGCCATCACGAACGTCGATCCCCTCAAGTTCGATCTGCTGTTCGAGCGCTTCCTGAATCCGGAACGCGTCTCGATGCCCGATATCGATCTCGATTTCTGCTTTGAACGCCGGGGTGAGATGATCGAGTACGTGCGCGACCGGTACGGCCGCGACTCAGTCGGACAGATCATCACCTTCGGGACCATGAAAGCGCGCGCCGCCTTCCGCGACGTCGCCCGCACGCTCCGCATGGACATCGGCGAGGTGGATCGCACCACGAAAATGATCCCCGCCGGGCCCGCGTTTTCGCTGACGCTCGCCGAAGCCGCGGAAAAGGTCCCCGAGCTCAAGGCCCTGGCCCAGTCGGACGAGCGCGTCCGGAAGGTCCTGGATCTGGGCGAGCGGATCGAAGGACTGTCCCGGCATTCGTCCGTGCACGCCGCGGGCGTCGTCATCGCACCCGGACCGCTGACCGACTACGTCCCCGTCTGTACGGCCCCGCAGGACGACGAAGCCATCATCACGCAGTTCGACATGGTGGCGCTCGAAAAAGTCGGGATGCTGAAGATCGACTTCCTGGGCCTCAAGACGCTGACGGTGATTCACGACGCGGCGACGATGGTCCGGGAGCGCAAAGGCATCACGATCAGTCCGGACGACCTGCCGCTCGACGACCCCGCCGTCTACGCGACGCTCCGGGCCGGACGTACGGCCGGCGTCTTCCAGTTCGAATCGCCGCTGGCCACCGACTGCCTCCGGAACATGAAGTGCGACCGGTTCGACGACCTGGTCGCGGCGAACGCCCTGCTCCGCCCGGGTCCGCTCGACACCGGGATGCATCTGGTGTTCATCAACCGGAAGCTGGGGCGCGAGGCGGTGAAGTACCCGCACCCGGCGCTGGAAGAGGTGTTGAAGCCCACCTACGGCGTCATCACCTATCAGGAACAGGTGATGCGGATCGCCAACGTGCTGGCCGGCTTCTCGCTCGCCGAAGCCGACGTCCTCCGGAAGGCGGTCGGGAAGAAGGACCAGGCCCTCATCGACGCGGAGCTCAGGCGCTTCGTCGAACGCGCCATCGCGAATGGACACGCGAAGCCGGTCATCGAGGAGCTCGCCCGCCAGATCGAGACGTTCGGCCGGTACGGGTTCAACAAGTCCCATGCGGTCGCCTACTCGGTGTTGTCGTACCAGACCGCGTGGTTCAAGACCCACCACCCGGCGGAGTTCATGGCGGCCCTGCTGTCGTCGGAAATCGGCAACACGGACAAGGTCGTGCAATACATCGCGGAAGCCCGCGAGCTCGACATCGACGTGTTGCCGCCCGACGTCAACGAATCGGGCTTCAAGTTCACGGTCGTCGGGGACAAGCGCATTCGCTTCGGCCTGGGTGCCGTCAAGAACGTGGGCGCGGGCGCGATCGCGTCCATCCTCGCCGGCCGAAAGGACGGGGGCCCGTACCACTCCCTCGTCGACCTGTGCGACCGGATCGACCTCAGGCTCTGCAACAAGCGGGTGATCGAGGCCCTGATCGATTCCGGGGCCTGTGACTCACTCGGCGGTCACCGTGCCCAGCTGATCGCGGCCCTGGAGCGCGCGCTGGCTGAAGCCCAGGTGCGTCAGGGTGAGCGCTCCGCCGGCCAGGGCGCCCTCTTTGCCGAAGCCGCCCCCTCGGCACGCCCCGAGCTGGTGCTCGCGGAGCTCCCCCCGTGGACCGAGCATGACCGCCTGGCACGGGAAAAGGCGGTCCTTGGCTTCTTCATTTCCGGGCATCCCCTCGCCAAATACCGCACGGAGGTGGAGCTTTTCGGGACCCGGACCACGGCTACCTTGGGACAGTGGAGTGACCAGCGGATCCGGGTCGCCGCGGTGGTCACGGTCGTGAAACGGCAGGTCTCGAAGAAGAGCGGGAACGAGTACGCCCGGCTCACGCTCGAGGACTTCCACGGCACCGCCGAAGCGCTGGTGTTCCCGGAAGCCTGGTCGAAGCTGAACAGCACCATCCAGGCCGACAAAGCCCTGCTCTTCACGGGGGGCCACAGCGCGCGGGACCGCGGCGAAGAGCAGGCGCCCTTCATCGTGGAGCAGGCCGAGCCGCTCGACGAGCTTCGGGCGCGTGGCGCCGTCGGGTTGGCCCTCCGGTGGGACGCGGGTCACCCGCCCGCGCCGGAAGCGGCCCGCGCCGCCGCGGCGCTTTGCGCCTCGCACCCCGGCTCGACGCCCCTCCTGGTCGAGTGGGCCGACGGCAACGGGGGCTCCAGCGAGGGCCTCGGCCTGCAGGTGCTGTTGCGGAGCCGGAGCATGAAGGTGGACGCCGCCGAAGATCTGGTGGCCGCCCTGCGCGACCTCCTGGGGTCGGACGCGGTGGTCTTTAGAAAAGCGAGCTGACATGGCCGTCTACATACTCGACTTCGAACGCCCCCTCCTCGAGCTGGAACGCCAGATCGAGGAGCTCCGGCGCGCCGCCGGCGAAGCCGGTGGCGACCGGGCCAAGGAAGTCGAGTCTCTCGAGACCAAGCTTGCGGAGCTCCGGGCCGACATCTACAAGCAGCTGACCCCTATGCAGCGGGTGCAGGTCGCCCGTCATCCCAAGCGTCCCTACACGCTGGACTACCTGCGCACGGTCTTCACCGACTTCGTGGAGCTGCACGGTGACCGTCTGTTCCGCGACGATCCCGCCATCGTCGGCGGGTGGGCGCGGCTGGACGGCGAAACGGTGATGGTCGTGGGCACGCAAAAGGGGCGGGACACCAAGGAAAATCTGAAGAGAGACTTCGGCATGGCCCACCCCGAGGGCTACCGCAAGTCGCTGCGGCTGATGAAGCTCGCGGAGAAATTCCACGCCCCCGTGATCACCCTCATCGATATCGCCGGCGCCCATCCGGGCCTCGGTGCCGAGGAGCGCGGGCAGGCATCCGCCATCGCGACCAACCTGATCGAGATGGCCTCCCTCAAGACGCCCATCATCGCCGCCGTCATCGGTGAGGGGGGATCGGGGGGAGCGCTCGCCATCGGGCTTGCCGACCGCGTGGTGATGTTCGAAAACTCCGTCTACTCGGTGATTTCGCCCGAGGGATGCGCCGCCATTCTCTGGAAGGACGCGGCCCAGAAGGAGCGTGCCGCCGAGGCCCTCAAGCTCACGGCGCAGGACCAGCTCGAGCTGGGCGTGATCGACGAGATCATCCCCGAACCGACCGGGGGCGCGCACACCGACCCGGACGCGGCCGCGCTGTCGCTCGGTGACGCCCTGAAGCGGCACCTCCGGCAGCTCCGGAAGCTCAAGACCGACAAGCTGCTGGCGCGCCGGGAAGAGAAATACCTCTCGATGGGTGTGCTGCTCGAGCAGTGAGCGGCCAGGTTTACGAAGTCAGGTTCAAGGGTCGGCGGAACGAGTACTTCTCCTGGTCCGCCCCCGATCCCCTTTCCCTCAATCAAGCCGTCATCGTCGACGCCGAGCGCGGCCAGGATCTGGGTCGCATCTCGGCCGTCGGTGAGATCGCCGAGAAGAAATGCACGCGTTGCGGCAACTGCGGGGGCGGGCCCACCGACCCCGGCACCTCCCGCCGCCGCATCGTCCGCGCCGCGACGACGGAGGACGTGGCTGCCTCCGACACCCTGCGGCAGGACGAGGACACGGTTCGCAGCGCCGCCCGCGAAAAGGTGCGCGAGCACAACCTGCCCATGAAGGTGACCGATGCCGAGTGGCAATGGGACCGGAAAAAGCTGACGCTCTATTTCACGGCTGAGCAGCGGGTGGATTTCCGGACCTTGGTGCGGGACCTGGCGTCCCGGTTCCACACCCGCATCGAGCTCCGCCAGATCGGCGCCCGAGACGAAGCGCGGAGGCTCTCCGGCGTGGGGCGCTGCGGCCGCGAATACTGCAGTGCCAGCTGGCTTCCCGAGCTCAAGCCCGTGAATCTGTCGGTCGCGAAGGCACAGCACCTCTCGCTCAATCCGGCGCAGATTTCCGGCCCGTGCGGCCGCCTGCTCTGCTGTCTCCATTATGAGCACGATTTCTACGTCGAGAGCCGAAAGCGTTTCCCCAAGGAAGGAAAAGTCCTTCGCACCGCGGCCGGCGAGGAGAAGGTGCTGTCCGTGGATATTTTCCGGGATCGGGTGACCCTCCGCTCGGATGCCGGCACGACGAGGACCGTTGCGCTCGATGTGCTGAATGCCGAGGTAGCGTCGGGCGGTGCACCGGTGGCGGTGATCCCTGCCGCCGATGTGCCCGCACCCACCGCACGGCCGCAGACTCCTCCTCGCGCCCCGACGGCACCAAAGCCCCAGCAACCGCAACGGCCGGAGCGTCCAAAGCCGCAGCCTCCACCGCAGGCCCAGGCCCAGCCGGGACCGGAGCAAACGCAGGGTGGAGAAGGCCGACGCCGGCGTCGTCGCCGCAACCGGAAGCGCCGGGGTGGTGGCGGAGCCCCCGGGGCGCCCCCCACCGGAGGCCCCCCCTCTGCCTAAGTACTACATCACCACCGCCATCGACTACTCCAACGGCGACCCGCATCTGGGGCATGCTCTGGAGAAAGTCGGTGCCGATGCGATCGCCCGGTACCGCCGGATGGCCGGAGACGACGTCCATTTCGTGATGGGGATGGACGAGCACTCCCAGTCGGTCATTCAGGCCTCGGCCAAGGCGGGCATTTCGCCGCAGGCGTGGGTCGACCGCATGGCGAAGACCTTTGCCGACTACTGGCAGCTGCTCGAGTGCAGCCACGACGACTGGATCCGGACGACGGAGCCGCGGCACGCACGTACCGTGACCGCGCTCCTCGAACGGATCAAGGCGAAGCACCCGGACCATCTCTTCGAGTCCGAGTACGAAGGGCTCTACTGTACGGGCTGTGAGGAGTTCAAGCAGGACGCCCAGATCGTCGACGGGCACTGCATCGAGCACCCCACCCTGACCCTCGTCCCCACCAAAGAACGCAATCATTTCTTCAGGCTCTCGGCGTACGCCGACCGGGTGCACCGGCTGATCGAGAGCGGGACGTTCGCGGTCGAGCCGGAGATTCGCCGGAACGAGATCCTGCGGCTCATTGAAATGGGACTCCAGGACATTTCGATCTCCCGCGTGCGGCTTCCGTGGGGGATCCCTTTTCCGGGAGACCCGGAGCAAACCGTCTACGTCTGGTTCGACGCCCTCATCAACTACCTCTCGGCCACCGGGTTCCCGGAGGCGGGGTTCGAACGGCTGTGGCCCGCGGACCTGCACGTCATCGGCAAAGGCATCACACGCTTCCACTGTGTGATCTGGCCCGCCATGCTGCTCGCGGCGGACGTGCCGTTGCCGAAGGAAGTGTGGGCGCATGGATACGTGCAGTGGGCCGGCACCAAGATGAGCAAGACCGCGGGGACCGCGGTGAATCTGGCCGAG
>DATNDQ010000020.1:0-6020 GCA_035553475.1 Gemmatimonadales bacterium | reverse complement strand
GGGGATGGCGGAATCATCCTTCACTCGACCAACGGAACGACGTGGGCCTCCCCTGTCAGCAACCCGTTCGTCGGCAACCTGCTCTCCGCCTGGGGCCTGAACTCAACCACGATCTACACAGGTGGAGAGCAGGGCACCATCCAGAAGTACAACGGCACCACCTTGAGCACTTCGCTCCAGGAGCACACGGATGAACTCAATTCCGTGTGGGGGAGCGGCGTGAGTGACGCCTACGCGGTGGGAGGCAACGGAGTCGTCGTCCACTATGACGGCACAACCTGGACTACCACCGCGACGCTCGCCGCGTCGGCCCTGAACAGTGTCTGGGGCCGTGCTTCGAACGACATCTACACGGTCGGCACGGGAGACGGAGTCTCGCAGGCCGTGATCTATCACTCCACGAACGGGACGGTCTGGGCTCCGGACACAGTCGCGACCTCGGGTGACGGAAACCTCAATGCGGTGTGGGGAGCCTCTGGCACGTCGGTCTATGCAGTCGGCGACGGTGGCGTGATCATACAGGGCCAGCACGGTGGCTTTGCCACACAGACCAGCAACACCGCGAACGACTTGCTCGGCGTATGGGGAACAACGGACGCCGACGTCTGGGCCGTCGGAACGAGCGGGACGATCGACCATGGCGTGAACGGAACGTGGACCGCGACCACCCATGGCACCGAGGACATCAACGGTGTTTGGGCCGCCGACGCGAGTCACGCTTTTGCGGTAACCGCCGGCGGGTCCATCCTCACGTGGAACGGGTCCACCTGGACCATACTCTCCGCCGTCTCGCCGACTCCGCTGATCGCGGTTTGGGGCACATCCGCCACTGACGTCTACGCGGCGGGTGGGAGCACGCTCCTCCATTTCAATGGCAGCGCCTGGACCGTGCAGTCGCTCGGAATCTCGACCGCGACGCTGAGCCTGCTCAGCGTCTGGGGCTCGTCGTCGACCGACGTTCTCGCCGTGGGGTCAGGTATCTATCACGGCGTCCGGTGACCAGGAGTTGGGTTGCCGCCATAGCCGCAGCCATGGTCGTCGCTGCGGCGTGCAAGACCGCGGGCTTCGGGCCCGCTCTCCCGCCGCTTCTGGCCTTTGACATCCTGCGCGGGAACCACCGGAGCATCTATCGCATCCGGACCGATGGATCGGACAGCCTTCAGCTGACGACGGACACGTCGGACAACAGCCAGCCGACATCCGCCGGCAGCGCCATCGTGTTCGTCTCGAGCCGCGACGGGAACGCGGAGCTCTACACCATGCCCGCATCCGGGGGAGCGCCGACGCGCCTGACGTTCACGGCGGCCAACGAAGCCAACCCCGCCCTGTCCCCCGACGGGACGAAGCTCGCCTATACCCGCGACGACGGCGGGCTACCGAGACTCTGGATCTCCGACGCGGATGGGTCGAACGCCGCGCGGGCCACGGACTCTCTGGATTTCGGCGGGGCGGTCGATGCCTCCCCCACCTGGGCGCCCGGCTCCGATCGCATCGCCTTCGTCTCCACGACATCGGGATCGGCGCGCCTGTATCAACTCACCCTGGCCACCATGACCATCGTGGCTCTGCAACCCGACACCGCCGCCCAGGTGGAACCGTCCTGGAGCCCGGATGGCAGCCGCCTGGCATTCGTATCGGGTGCGAATCGTGGGGCGCGCGTGGCCGTGCTCGACCTTCATGCCCATGCGTTCACGTTTATCACGCCGGCCTCCGGCCAGAACGGCCAGCCGGCGTGGATGCCCGACGGGACCGTCGTGTTCCTGCAGGAGGGGGGTACGCCGGCGCTGGTCCTGATCGATCCGTCGGCGCCGGTGGTGTCCCATCTGATCGACGTCGGCGCCGGTACGCCCGGACACCCTTCCGCGATCAAGCCGCCGCAGTGAGCGCGTCGCGCGTCGCGAAGAACGTGTACGCCGCCCAGCTCGCCGGTGAGGCGGTGATTCTCCACCTCGACACCAAGCGCTACTACCGTCTCAATGCGACCGGCGCCGAGATCTGGAAGGGCATTGAAGCGGGCGAGAACCGTGAAGTACTCGTCGAGCGCCTGGTGCGGGAGTTCACGGTCGAGCGTGAAGTGGCCGCCGCCGAGGTCGACCGGCTGATCGAACGTCTGCGCGACGCCCATCTCATCGAGTAGCATGGCGCTCTCCCTCACAACCGACGAAGCCCTGTCCATCACCGTGGAGGAGTCTGCCGCGGGGTTTGCGGCTCGATGGCTGCCCCAGGGGCTGCGGGAGTCGCCTGGCCGTGCGCGCGCCATGATCGAAGTGAAGACCGGACCGGCCGCAGAGGCTCCAGCGACCATGCCGACGCTCACCGTCGGTCCGGTGCGGGGCTGGATGTCTGACCGGTACTTGATCCTGCGGGGAACGGCTGCCGGGGGCGACGTCGATCTCACCAGCGGTCGCGCGGTGCTGCGGGTGGATCCGGTGAGCGGGGACAACGGGGAGGCCGACATGTACGGCATGCTCACCATTGCGGCGGGCGTGCTCCTCGCGGGACTGGGCCGCGCGCTGATCCATGGGGCCGCGGTGGTCCCGCCGGGTGACGGCGCGTGGGTCCTGGTCGGGGATTCGGGTTCGGGGAAGTCCACCACGTGTGCGACGCTCTGCCGGGCCGGGTGGTCGTACCTCTCGGATGATCAAGTCATTCTGTCGGCCGCGGAGCGAGGACTGGTGGCCGAAGGCTGGGTCAGGCCCTTTCACCTCGACGGGGGATGGGAGTTGGGCAAGCGATGGGGAAAGCGAGAGGCCCTTGATGCGGCGAGCCTGTTTCCGGGGCTCCGCCGAGTCCATGCGCCATTCGCCGGCCTGTTGCTCCCCAAGGTCGCGACGCAGCTAGCGACCTCCACGAGTCCAGCGGATCCCGCGGAGGCCCTGGCCGAACTGATCCGGCAGTCCCCCTGGGTACTGCTGGACCGGGGTGCCGCCCCCGTCGTACTCGACCTCCTCGCCGCGGCGGCATCGCGGTGCCGTCCTCCACAGCGGCTCACCCTCGGGAGCGACTCCTACGGTTCGCCCGAGCGGATGTCCAAGGTTCTCGGCTCGATCCTGGGATAGGCGCGGGCCAGCTTCGCGGCGCGGAGCGCGATGGGCAAGGCCAGGATCTCGACCAACGGCACCCGGGCGAGTCGCGCCAGACGACGTGCGAGCCGCCCCCCGAGCGGCCAAACGCGCTCGACCATTGCCAGCGCGCTCCAGGGGGAGAGCTGACTCCTGCCGTGCCATACCGAGTTCCAGTAGGCACTCCGGGCCTCCGGACCGTCGAGCATCGAATACACCGAACGGACGACAGGCGGGCGGAGTCCGAATTCACCGAAACGCGCGGGGCGCGGAGAGAGCAGGTAGTGCGCGGCGGCCTCCTTCCGGAAGGCGTCTATGGGTGCCCGGTCGTCGCGCAGGTCGCGGGCCATCCGGAGGAGAGCGTGGAGCACTTCATCGGATCCCATTCGTCCCTGGAGTTCTTCATGCGAGGTCTGGTCGCACCCTGCGTCTGCCCAGCCGATGAGGATGAGGTCCCGCAGGGCTCCGCGCCGGAAGGGATGGGTGTAGGCCGTATGCCGAAGGGCATGCCACACCTGGTCCAACGCGGCGGCCTTCCAGAGTCCCGGCCGGCCGGGTACGGGCTCCGCATGGGACCACAGGTCCGCCGCGGAGCACTCCGCCAGCGAATGGTGCACTTCGATGTGGACCGCGAAGGGTTGACGCCGCTGGGCCAGGTGCGAGGGCGAGTCCGCGCCCTCAACCAGGTAGCCCTGAGCATCCAGCAGACCAGCGATCCGCGGTGCGGAGTCTCGCGCGGTCAGGATGTCGATGTCCATGAGATCGACCCCGGACGCGCTGCCGAGGGCCATTAGCCCACCCTTCAGCACGATGACCCGTTCTCCTAGTGCCTGGATCCGGCGTCCCAGCTCCTCGAGCTGGGCGCGGGCGGAGAGGATCCGCTGGAGCTCGATGGTCGCGACGGCGTGGAGGATGGGGGGTGCATCGCCTTCGGCCCTGGTCGACAGCGCCACCGCGCACCGCTCGGCCTTGAGAAAGAGCTTCCAGGCGTCGATTGGAACGTCGGGTGGCGTTTGCCAGCCGGCGGACAGGACCTGGATGGCCCAGGTCCGGAGTTTTAGCGCCTCTACTACTCGATCCATGAAGCAAAAGTGGCCAGGACATGTTGTCCTGGCCACTTCTCACTAGTCACCGCTAGGCGTCTAGCCGCCTAGGCGTCTGCCTGCCCGCTAGCCGTCTTATTGCTGACATCCTCCAAATGGGTCGGGCTTCGGATGATCGACAAGGGGCCTGTGATCCAGATCGGCGACATGGATCGCAATGTCCTCGATGAGGTTGTCGATGCGTGCCATGTGCGTGTAGTCGATCTCCTGCGGCTCGTCCGTGACCTGATGGTAGTCCGCATGGCCCCCGGTGGTGAAGAAGGTGATCGGGATGCCGTAGCGGGCGTACTCGTAGTGATCGGACCGGCAGTAGATGTTCGTCGGATGACCGTTCGCGTCCTCTGAATAGTCGAACACGAGGCCGTGCTTGTCGTCCTTGTTGACCTTCTCGATCAAGTCCCCCAGCTCGGTGGACAGGCGCCGGGACCCAATGAGCTGCACGTAGTTCGGGTTGCCGTGGAGCGGCGTGCTGGTGGCGTCGAAGTCCACGCCCGCCTCGCAGCGATTCTTCTCGGTGTCCATCTTGCAGGCGCGGCCCGTCTCGTCCGTTGCGTCGCCGCGGCCGACCATGTCGATGTTGAGCTGAGCCACGATCGAATCGCGAGGCACCGTCGGGAAGTCGGTGAAGTACTGCGAGCCCAGCAGGCCCTTCTCCTCGCCGACATGCCAGACGAAGATGATCGACCGCTTCGGCTTCACCTTGAGGCTCGAAATGCGCTCGGCGATCTCGAGCACGGACACCGTGCCGGAGCCGTCGTCATCGGCGCCGTTGGAAATCGAATCGAGCCGCTCCGTTCCGGGATGTCCCTTCCGGTAGGCCGCAAGAATCGAATCCACCTCGGCCTGCTCGGCGGCGGTCGCGGGCTTGCCGTTCTGTTCGGCGCCTTCGGGACGGACCACGCGCAGGAAGATGCGCATCGAGTCGTGATCGACGGGGTGGGCGGTCATGCCGATGTGATCGTTGTGGCCGCCGACGGCGACGTATTCAGCCTTCAGCTTGGGATCCGAGCCCGGGACGATGCCCACGACGTTGCGCGCGGGATACGGCATGGGTGTCACGACGTACTTGATGTTGATCGTTGCGTCGCTGCCCGCCGCCCCGACCGTCAGCTGGTCGATGGGCGAGGTGAAAAACTTCGCGGCCGCGGCCTTGCTGATGAACACGTTCGGCAGAGAGGCCGGAGCGCCCGGGGCGTGGTAATCGAGGAATCCCCGCGGACGGCTGAAGAAGCCGAGGAACTGCGGCGGGAAGTCGTCGAGTCCGGCGATGAGGGCGGCCACGGCACCCTTGACCCGGGGTGCACGCCGCGCCTGCCGGAAGTTCATGCCGCCCTTGGCGGTGAACAGCACGATCTTGCCCTTCACCGCGTTCGAATCGAGGTCCGCGCGGTTGGTGTCGTTCAGATCGCCCCCGTAAATCACCGGCGCCGAGATCGTCCCGGCGTCACCGGCGAGCACCAGGAATTCGGCGGGGGCCTTCAGCGTCGCACCACCCACCACGATCGAGGAGGTGGTGTCGAACACGCGCTGCTTATAGGGCACGGCCTGGAAGTACGTCCCGCTGTCGCCCGCCGGGACGAGACCCATGCGCTTGGCTTCCGCGGCGATGTAGGTCGTCGCCTTGAAGTTGCCGAGCTGGCCCGCCTCGCGGCCCTGCAGCGAATCATCCGCGTAGATGTAGAGGCGGGACATCAGGTCTTCGGCCGTGATTTCCGGATGGGTCGGTTTGGCGGCGTACTTCAACGGTAAGGTCGGCCAGGTGATGGCCGGGGCCGCCGGCGCGGCCGGGGCATTCGTCGCGCCCTGAGCCATCAGACCGGCCGGGACGAGAACGCTCAGCAGCGCGAGTGGTTGG
>DATNDQ010000019.1:0-28293 GCA_035553475.1 Gemmatimonadales bacterium | reverse complement strand
GAGATCGACTTTCCGGAAGAGGATGACGGCCCGGTCGCGCCAGAACGGGTATTGAAGGCCTGGGAGGGTGTGCGGACGCGAGTCGCCGCGCTCCTGGGGACCGCCGCGGAAGGGGAGCGGCTTCGCGAAGGGGCCCTCTTGGTGATTGCGGGGCCCCCCAACGCGGGCAAGTCCACACTCTTCAACACCCTGTTGGGTTCGGAACGGGCGATTGTCACAGAGATTCCCGGAACGACGCGGGATGCTATCGAGGCGCCCGCCGTCATCGCCGGATTCCCGTTCAGGCTGGTGGATACCGCGGGCCTTCGAGACGCCCAGGACCGTATCGAGAAGATGGGGATCGAGGTGAGCAAGCGGTACCTAGACGCTGCGGATCTCATTCTCTATTGTGGCGACGCGAATGGGCTCAACCATTCGGCGCCGATCATTGAAGTCCAAACCAAGGCCGATCTGCGCAGCGACGGAATCGGGGTCTCCGCGGTGACGGGGTTTGGAATGAAGGAACTGAAGACGCGGCTCGCGGAGGTCGCATTCAGCAAGCTCATCGCCCTGGGTGACGTGGAGCCCGTGGTCACGCGGGCCCGCCACCGCCAAGCCCTGGAGACCGCCCTGAAGGAGCTCGACCTCTTCAGGGAGTCGCGAGAGAGCGGAGTGGAAGCGGTCGCCGCGGCCACTCACCTGCGGGCAGCAACGGGAGCGCTTGACTCGCTCATCGGAGCGGTCACTCCGGACCACGTGCTGGACAGGGTGTTCTCGAGTTTCTGCGTGGGGAAGTAGCTACTCGGCGTCTCCCGGACGCCACTCGGCGCGCCCGGCCCGGTCACACCTTGACCGGGTTTTTCTTTCGGTAATACTTCACCACATGGTAAAGTATCATTCTTCACTGGACAGCACCTTCGCGGCGCTCAGCCACCCCACGCGCCGTGCGATCCTCACCCGCCTGGAGCGGGTGGATGGCTGCACCGTCAGTGAGTTGTCGCAGTTCCTGGTCATCAAGCTGCCGGCCCTGATGAAACACCTCGACGTCCTCGCGAATGCCAGCCTGATCCGGCGATTCAAGGAGAGCCGGACCGTCACGGTGCGGCTTTCCTCGATGCCCCTTCGAGAAGCGAAGAACTGGCTCCACCGGTACCAACGCTTCTGGACTCCGCGCCTCGACCGACTCCAGGCCTACGCAGAGGCGAAGGACAAGCGCTGATGGCGAGTGTCACTCTCGTGCGCCGGATCAAGGCCCGTCCCGCGACCGTGTTCGATGCGTTCTCAACCGTCGAAGGCCTGACGTCCTGGTGGGGACCCGAAGACCTGCCGCTCCTTTCGGCCGAGGCGGACGTGCGCGTGGGCGGGACCTTCCGGGTCCGGTTTCCGACCTCTGACGGCTCGGTTCACGAGTGCACAGGCCGGTTCCTGGACATCAAGAGGCCCGAGCTGATCACCATGAGTTGGCAGTGGACCATGGGCGGGGAGCCGACGGAACGAGGACGCACCTCTCGGCTCGAGCTGCATCTGCGGCCCATCGTCGACGGCACCGAACTGACACTGATTCACGCGGAACTTGGTGAAGACGCCGGGGCGCGAAGCCACGGCCGAGGCTGGGATGGGGCGTTGAACAAGCTGATCGAGACCTACACTACATCGGAGGCAGGCTCATGAAACGCGTGTTCGCAGCACTGTCGGTGATCCCGTTCGCCCTGGTTCGTGCTCAAGGCATGGCTCCCGTGGAACAGTACCGGATGGACCGGGCCGCCGAGATCGCGCTGGCGAAGTCGGCCGCGCCGGCCGGGATCTCGGACGACGCCGACGTCCTGGTCATGGGGACGGCCGGATATGAGACAGCCGTGAAGGGAAAGAACGGGTTCGTGTGTGTGGTGGAACGGGCTTGGGCCACCGATTACGGGAGTCCGGACTTCTGGAACCCGAAGATCCGCTCGCCCTTCTGCTACAACGCCCTGGGTGCCCAGTCGGTCCTGGCCGACTACCTCGGCCGGACCAGGCAGGCGCTTTCCGGCATGACGGAAGCGAAGATGGAGGCGGCGAAGCCGCCGCTGAAGCTGGAAAGTGGAGCGATGGCCTACATGTTGTCGAAAGACGGATACCTCGGAGCCGATGTGAACGGACCCTGGCATCCACACGTCATGGTGTTCATGCCGCACATGTCGGCCGCATCCCTGGGCGCGAACGTCGAACATTCGCCGGCGGTCGTCAACGACTCCCCCAACTCCCGCGTGACGGTCTTCGTCATCCCCGTGGTGCGGTGGTCCGACGGAAGTCCCGATTCAGCTCCCTGAGACGAACTTCTTCGGCGTCCCCCGGAACGCGCTGCCGGCCGGGGGACGCCAGAGGGCGCACTGCTCGAAGACCTTCGCCAGCTCGAAGTCCTTGTCGGTAATTCCACCCGCGGAGTGCGTGTTCAGCGCGACCTCCACACTCCCCCAATGCACGCCCAGATCCGGGTGGTGATCGGCTGATTCGGCGTAAAATCCGATCGCGTTCACCAGCATCAAGGTCGTGGGCCAGCCATCGGTCTTGTACTGCCGCCTGATCGCGCCTCCCTCATATCTCCATCCCGGGAGTCCCTTCAGGTGGTCGGCAATCTCTGCGTCGGTGAGAGCAACGTCCTTTGCCATGGGTCCCCCTAGACCGTCATCCGGTACGTCGCCGACTGCCCGAAGTTCTCTTCCACCTCGAGCTCCAATGCGGTAATCGTCTTGGCATCCGCTTCGGCCAGCTCCTTGGCCAGCTTCCCCGCGAGCAACGTGGCGAGCATCTCGACCGTGGTGTTGGGAATCGGCAGCAGGACACAATCCTTCTCGGGGAATACGTACCGCGGCTTGCCCTCGTAGGACACGTGCACGGAGCCATCCTTCGACGTCACCTGGAGCCGCGGGTTCTCGAGAGGCAGCAGGACCTTGTGATCGAGCTCGCCGGTCAGGCGCCGCATGATCTTCTTCACCGCCGAGAAATCGACGACGTACCAGCTCTCCTGGTCGAGCTTCCCGTCGAGGAGGACCGCCGCGCGGTAGTTATGACCGTGCAGGGTCTCGCAGCGATGTCCGGCGAAAGTGATGAAGTGGGCGGCCGCGAAGTTGAGATCCTCCTTGGCCACCGTGATGCGGTAGGTACCGTCTGGGCTCATGCTTAATTATGCCTCGGGCGGTGCCTCCTGTCCTGTGGCCACCCGCCACACCTCGTCCGCGAGCCATTCCAGACGCTGCTGGGCGTAATCGAGCTCCTCCGGCTTCATCTCCTTGGCGCGCCGGGCGATCTCCCGGGTATGGGTGATCAACTCGTCCAGGACCTCCCGCAGAGGCCTGTTCGAGCGACGCTCCTGGGTCACGCGCTTGGCGCTCACGCCGTTTGTGCCCCCATGGCCCGCTCACCGGCTACCCGGAATTCCGAGGCAGCCGCCCGCACCGCCGACGCGATCCCCGCCTCCCCAACGTACGACTCCACCATGCGGGCGCCCAGGTAATAGCCTGCCCGCTCCGGCAAGACCTTGCCCATCACCAGCCGGGCGGTCGGACTCATGCCTCCGGAGAGATACCGGAGCCGGAGGCCCAGCCCCGACTGATCCAGCTCCGGGGCCGACGCGCGACGAAGAAACGCATCGAGCTCGCGGAGACGCCGGTACTGGCGCCTGGTGTAGCCGAAGTACTGCCAGGGTTCGAACCCCGGCGTCACGGCCTGCGAGGCGGCCACGGCCACCCCCTCGTTCACCAGATGCTCGTAGAGGGGTGCCCGGCTCCCGGTGTCCCAATAGTCGTAGTTGCCACCCATTTCCGCGACCAGGCGCTTCAGGGCGGCCCGGCTGGAGGGAGACGTATACCTGATGGCGTGGGCGACCTCGTGGGCGATCCAGAGGGGCAGGAGATGAGGTGCCAGGCCCAGTCCCGAGGTCTGGGGGTTCGCCCGGCCCGTGAAGTGCTCGAGGCACACAAACGCGATACCCCGGCCCCCCACCACCAGCTCCCCCGCGTTCGCCGCGCCCACTCCGACCGTCAGATACAGGTCGACGGGGCAATCGGCTTCGAGTGTCTCCAGCGTTCGCCTGAGGGCATCCTCGGCGATCTGGACCACATCGATGTCCTGCATGAGCCGCAGCAGATCCGCACGATCCGCGCGCAAGACGCTGAGAATGACGTCGTCAGCCGCCTTGGAGTCGGGATCCAGGACGTAGTTGGACCAATAGCTGCGAAGAATGGGACGATGACGTTCGAGATACTCGTGGTACGCGCCCCGGGGATCGGGCGCAGCGACGGCAGCGAGAAATTCAGGTATCAGGTTTACGAGCATGTAGGGGCGCGCGCTGAGCCGCCCCAATTTGGGAAGCCTCTTTCAGGGAAACAAGAG
Organism: Gemmatimonadales bacterium; assembly: GCA_035553475.1. Lineage (GTDB taxonomy): Bacteria > Gemmatimonadota > Gemmatimonadetes > Gemmatimonadales > GWC2-71-9 > 40CM-2-70-7. The sequence continues at coordinate 23,946 of DATNDQ010000019.1, read as the reverse complement.
AGACCTACCGGACGGTGACCGAGAGGGCGACGGTCTGCGACTTGACATTCCGCAAGACGTCGGTCACCGCCAGTGTCACGCGATAGCGTCCCGGCGCGAGCAATCCCGGCGCGATCACGAGCCGCTCCGGCGTGACGGCGTTCGCGAGGACTGACCGTTCGAACTCGAAGACCACCGGCTTGTCGTTCCCGAGGATTCTGGCCGCGAGCCCTCGCTCCGGTGCGAACGAATACCGCGCCGTGTACCGGCTCATGCCGCCCTTGTCACGCGCCAGGCCGTACACCTCGGTGTACGCGGCGAGCGCGCGCACACCCGAATACGTGAGATCGGCGGGCATGCCTTCGAGCATCGCCTCGCGGTCAGGTACCGTGTCCCCCGGCGTCAACAAAAGACTCGAGAGACCGAGTTGAACCTGTGAATACGCCGGGACCGTGATCTGGCCCCGGCTCCGGCCGAGAACGCCCGCCGAGTCAACGTCGAAACCGCGATCGTACTCGCCCGGTGGAACGGTCAGCTGCATGAGGCCGGGCCCTCGCGCCCGGGCGACGGGCTCTCCGTTCTCCCAGAGCGCGACGGCGGCGGTCTCGGGCGCGGCGCGGAAGTACACGTCCGTCAGGCCGAAGTCCCCGGCCTTGAAGAACGCCGACCACCCGTCCGCTACCAGCGGTGCGGGGATCGAGGTGTTGTCCGTGGCGAGCAGTGATTGCGCACTTTCGAACTGACGGCTCGTCACGGGATACAGCACGACGCCCCCGCCCCGGAAGTCGCGCAGGCCGATGGTGAGAATTCCGTCGGGGGTGTCGTATTCCCAGGACGAAAACTCCAACGGGGAGCCGACCCGGCCCTGCCCGGGCTCCAGCATGCCGCCCGCCCAGATGTCCGGCCGACCGTGGCGGATCCAAAGGATGCCCCGGGCGTCGAGCTGGGCTTTGAGATAGATCGTTTCGCTCCCGGCGGTGTCCCCGACCGTCTCGCGTGCCGGGCCCATCCCCGTCGCGAGGAAGAGACTGTCCATCCCCCCCGGCGGCGCGAGGCCCGGCGCGGCCTGGAGGAGCCGCATCAGCGAATCGCGCTCATCATGGTCGATGAGCGTGCGCCAGGTCGCCGACCGGTGGTAGTAGCTGTAGGGGTGCAGGATGTGAAACGCCCGCCGAACGTACACCAACCGGCGGAAGTGCTCCGCGATGCGTTCATTGAACGACGTCACGAGGTTCGGGTCGCGCTTGTCCCAGAACCAGTTGAAGAAGCGGCGCCGGTCCCCCGGCGAGGTAGAATCGTGTCGCGCGGTCTCCGCGGGGCTCGCGATCATCCAGACTTCATCCCACATCGCGCCGGTCGAATCGATGTCGGCGTGAGCTACCGCGGAGTCGTACCACGCGTATCCGGCGCTGTCCCAGCCCCCCCCAAAATCCGCCTCGGCTCTAAGCAAGTAGCCGGGGACGTAAGGCCTCCGCCGCCCGAGGACCGCACCCGCTAGCGAGTCCGCGAGCGCGAAATCATCCCGCGCGATCGCGACACCGACGCGATGTTCGACGGCCCACAGATCGTCCGGATGCCGCGCCAGGGCCTCGTCCGCGCGGCGCCAAATGCCGTCGTCGTGGAAGACCGCGGAGAACAGGTCCCAGGCGTCACGGTACTCAGGGTCAATCGCCAGGATGCGGAGCACCGCCTCCCGCACCATGACCTCTCCCTCATCGTCTCCGAGCCGGAGTCCCACCCGGGTCTGCCAGTACCAGGGCTCCGGATCCTGGGGTGCGAGCCGCTGGGCGGCCCGGAATTCGTCGAGCGCCTGGTACCGGCCAATGACCGGCCATTCGAGCCAGATCCTGCCGAGCAGCATGTGAGCTGAGGGGTCGTCCGGATGATGGCGGACCAGGGTCTCGGCGACTTTCCGCGCTCCCCTCAGGTCGTGGCGCGCCAGAAGCGACTCGGCCTTGGCGACGAGGGGGTCCTGCAGGCTGAAAAGAAGAAAGGGTAGGAGGGTCACGTGAGAGAGACGAGCGAGCCGGCCAGCGACGCACTCAGTCGTGGGGGTCGCGCATCTTCTTGCTCATCTCGGCCAGAAAGCGCTTCTCCGCCGGGGTGAGCGACGCGAGACCGCTCGCCGAAATCTTGTCCAACACCCGGTCGATCTCCGCGTTCGGCCGCTCGGGCGAGCGCCCCCGGGGGGTCGTCTTCTGCGTCTCGCCGCCTCGGCGGGCCGTGAGTGCCGCGGGGTGCACCAGCACGCCACGCTCCGGAGCTCCGCGCAGACGACGCTCCGCCCGCCCCAGCCGCCAGGCATCGAGCTTCAGCCAGAGAAACGCGGTGGCGAATCCGCCCAGGTGCGCCACGTGCGCCACGCCGGGCTGGAGACTGGGAATCAGCGCGAAGGTCAATGAAAGCAGCACGAAGAAAATGACCAGCCACTTCGCGAGGATCGGCTCGGGGAGCGGGAAAACGAAAATCGGCTCGTCAGGCCAGTACCACGCGAAGGCCAGCATCACGCCGTACACCGCGGCTGACGCGCCAAGGATCGGCGCGGAGTGGGTCAGGAGGACGAGGGCGTACGACAGCACGGCGCCACCGAGGCCGCTCGTGAGATAGAACCCAATGAAGCCTCTCGAGCCGAGCCGCTCCTCGACGGGAGGACCGAAGATGTAGAGCGCGAGCAGGTTGAAGGCGAGGTGGAGGACGCCCGTGTGCAGGAACATGTACGTCAGGACGGTCCACGGGCGGGAGAAGGCGTGCAGCGGGTCGAACGCGAGGAACTGGGCGGCCTTCAGGAACACCGTTTCCTGAAGCAGGAACACCAGGAGGTTGGCGACGAGGAGTCGCCGGACCCACGGTGTCATCCCGAACATCCGTTGCGGACCCATACCCTCTACTACCCCTTCCGGGACCCCCGGGTGTCGCGCGCCAGGGCGCAGATTCGCTCGCACATCTCGGCGTAGCCGATTCCGGCGGCCTTGGCCCCTTGGGGGAACAGGCTCGTCCCCGTCAGTCCCGGCAAATTGTTGGCTTCCAGGCAAAAGATGTCGCCTGCGCCGGTCAGGCGGAAGTCGATGCGAGAATACCCGCGGAGCTTGAGGGCACGATGCGCGAGCAGGGCGGCCGCCTGGAGCTTGGCGGCGACCGGCGCCGGCAGCTGAGCAGGGAAGGTCTCCTCGGACATGCCCGGGGTGTACTTGCACTCGTAATCGAAGAGCTCGTGTTTGGGAACGATCTCCCCGACCGGCAGGGGCACGTCGCCGAGCACGCCGACGGTGACTTCCCGTCCCGGGATGAACTGCTCGATCATCACTTCGTCGTCGTAGGCGCGGGCCGTGCGGATCGCGTCGTCGAGCCCCTTGGCGTTTCGCACCAGAGAGAGCCCGATGGTGGACCCGCCATTCGAGGGCTTCACGATCACCGGCCAGCCGAGGGTCTTGTCGATGTCTTCAGGCGTCGCGGGAGCGAGGAACCACTCGGGGACGGGAACGCCCGCGGCGCGGAAGAGCTTCTTCGAGAGATCCTTGTCGACCGCAAGGGCGCTACCCAGCGCACCGGAGCCGGTATACGGCACTCCGATGAGGTCGAGCACGGCCTGGAGCTGGCCGCCCTCCCCCATCCCGCCATGCACGACGAGAAACAGCACGTCCGCGCCCTGGACCACCGGAAGGGCCGCCAGGCCCTCGCCCAGGAAGTGCCGCTCAGACTGAACCAGTGGAGCGAGGTCGCCAGGTGGCGTGGTCCCGACGTCGGTCTTGAGGAGCCGCTTTTCGTCTTCCTCGTCGAGGAGCCCGTTGGCCGTGTCCACGACGTACACCGAGTGTCCGCGGCCCCGGAGGGCCGCGACCACCTGCGTCGCCCCCGCGAACGCCACAGTGCGCTCGGCGGTCGCGCCACCAGTGAGGACGGTGACGCGCATCAGTGGATGCCGGCCAGCTGGTGCAGGAGGTCGTATCGCGTCACGATCCCCGAGATCTTGCCGTTCCGGCGCACCAGCGCGGCGGGCGTTTCCCGGGATAGAAGGGACGTCAGACGCGCGAGCGGCCAGTCTCCATCCACTACAGGGAAGGGCGGGTCCATCACTTCGCGCACCGGCCGGTCGAGCGCCGCGGCGTCATTTAGGGCGGCCGCCATCAACGCCTGTTCGGAGACGGCGCCGACGCCATCGGCGCCATCCAGTACCGGGAGCTGGGAGACGTTGTACGTGCTCATCAGATTCAGAGCCTGGCGGACCGTCGCTTGCGGGGCCACCTGGATCACCTCCGGGCCCTTGCCGTCCTTCGCGGATAGCACACTCGCGACCGTGACGCGCTCGGAATCGAGCATCTGGTTCTCGCGCAGCCACTCGTCGTTGTAGACCTTGGAGAGGTACCGCTCGCCGGTGTCGCAGAGTACCGTGACGACGCACGCCTTGGGGTCGTCGAGCTTGCGGGCGACCTCGAGCGCCGTGAAAACGTTGACGCCGGTCGAGCCTCCGCAGAACAGACCCTCCTCCTTCGCCATGCGCCTCACCAGGAGGATGGCGTCCTTGTCGGATACGGTGATCCACTCGTCCACGGCGGCGAAATCGAGTGCAGTGGGGATCTTGTCCCCGCCGATGCCTTCGACCTTGTAGGGCGCACCCTCTCCCTTGTGGTGGGTCTCACCGTACTCGCGGTAGATGGACCCCACGGGATCGCCCGCGATCACCCGCACGTTCGGGTTCTTCTCCTTCAGATACTTGGCGACACCACTCACCGTCCCACCCGTCCCCGGCGAGCAGACGAAGTGTGTGATCTTCCCCTCGGTCTGGGTCCAAATCTCGGGTCCCGTCGTGCGGTAGTGGGCTTCCGGATTGACGGCGTTGTAATGCTGGTCGGCGAAAATGGAGTTGGGATGCGCGGCCGCGATGGCGCGCCCCTTCATGATGTAGTTGTCGGGATGATCGGGAGCCACCGCCGTCGGCGTAATGATCACTTCGGCGCCCAGGGCGCGGAGCAGCCGGGCCTTTTCCTGGGACATCTTGTCGGGCATGGTGAAGATGCAACGGTAGCCCTTCACTGCGGCGGCGAGGGCGAGCCCCACGCCGGTATTCCCCGATGTCGCCTCGACGACGAGACCCCCCGGCTTGAGCCGTCCTTCCTTCTCTGCGGCCTCGATCATTGCGACGCCGATCCGGTCCTTCACCGAGCCACCCGGATTGAAGAACTCGGCCTTGGCGTAGACGGGTGTCCGAATTCCCTGGGTCAACCGCCGGAGCCTGATCATCGGCGTCCAACCAATGGTCTGCAGGACGTCGTCGTAGGGCTTGGTATGCGCGGTCATTGACTGTCCGGGCGGACGGGTTTGGGTCCGGAGTCGGGCTTCGGGGCCGGAGGAATCGAATCGGGCTTCGGCTTGGTCGTATCGGCCTTCGTTTTCGCCGGTGCGTTCGCCGTATCACGAGCCGCCGAGTCGGCCTTGGTCGTGTCGATTACGGGCCGGGGCCGTTGCGCCCGCGGCTTCGGCTTCGGCGTGGGGGTCACTGGGGTCGAGCGAGCCCCGGGGTTGGCGGGATTCGAAAGCGTGACTGGCGGGGGCAGGGGTTTGGTCTCGCCGACGTCCGATGGCGCGACGGGGGCACTCGATGGGTGACGGAATTCCACCGATTGCTGGAACGCCGTCGCCACCGGGAGTCCATGTCGCCGGCCCGGCGCAAACTTGAGCTTTCCCGCGCCCGACAACGCGGCCGAGTCCATGGCCGGGTAGCCGGACGACTCGAGGATCTTGGTGGATTCCGGGACGAGCTTGCCTGTGGAGTCCGCGAAGAGCCGCAGCTTCACTTCACCATCCACGCCCCGGTCGAAGAGGGTGGCTGGATAGGCGATCGGGACCTCGGGGTTGATGGCCACCGGAGCTTCTTCGGCAGGGGGCGGTGAGCCGGCGCCCCCCGAGCCACTCGAATGACTGCACGCCACCGCACCCAGCGCGATCAGGAGGCCGGCGTGACGGAAATGCTTCATGGGCGCTCCTTCCGGCGGCGTTGCCACTCCGCCAGACGGTTCAGGGCATCCAATGGGGACAACGCGTTGACGTCCAGCCCGTCGAGCTCCGCCAGCAGGGGATCGGGGCGCTCGGCGGGGGCGAAGAGGCCGAGCTGGGAAGCGTCCGGGGGTGCTGGGGCCTGCTGATGCGCGACGTGGTGACCCGCTTCGAGGAGTTTGAGGACCTCCCAGGCGCGCGCGACGACCGGAGCGGGAAGGCCCGCCAGCCTGCCGACGTGGATGCCGTATGACCGATCGGCGCCCCCCGGCTCCAGCCGGTGCAGGAAGACGACGTCGTCCCCCGATTCCTTCACCGCCACGTTGAAGTTCCGGGCATGCGCCAGCTCTTCGGTGAGCTGGGTCAGCTCGTGATAGTGCGTGGCGAAGATGGTCTTGCAGCCGATCCTGTTGTGCAGACACTCGGTGACGGCCCACGCGATCGCCACGCCGTCGTACGTCGACGTGCCTCGGCCGATTTCATCGAGCAGGACGAGGCTGCGTGACGTGGCGCCATGGAGGATCGCGCTGGTTTCACTCATCTCGACCATGAAGGTCGACTGGCCGCGAGCGAGGTTGTCGGACGCACCCACCCGGGTGAAGATGCGGTCCGCGATGCCGATCTTGGCGCTCTTCGCCGGGACGAATGACCCCACCTGCGCCATCAGCACGGCGAGCCCAACCTGCCGGAGCAGGGTGGATTTGCCCGCCATGTTCGGACCCGTGAGCAGGATGATGCGCCCGGCGTCGTCTAACAGAACGTCATTGGGGATGAAGGCTTCCCGGGGCATCATGCGCTCCACCACCGGGTGGCGGGAGCCTTCGAGCCGAAGGCCGAAGTCGTCGGTGACCTCGGGCCTGACGTAAGCTCCTCGCTGTGCGACGTCCGCGAGTGCGCACCACACGTCGAGGGTCGCGAGGCTCACCGCCGTCCCCTGTACGCGTGCGATCTCCGCACCCACGCGTCGACGCATGGCGTCGATCACCGCCGCTTCCCGCGTTGCGATCCGCTCCTCGGCGCCCAGGACCTTCGCTTCATGCTCCTTCAACTCGGGTGTGACGTAGCGCTCCGCGCCCGTCAGGGTCTGGCGGCGCTCGTAGTCGGCGGGGATCCGGTCCCGGTGGGTGTTCGTGATTTCGAGATAGTACCCGAAGACCTTGTTGAACCCGACCTTCAGGGACGTGATGCCGGTCCGCTCCCGTTCGCGGGCTTGAAGACCCGCGATATAGGTCTTCCCGCCATCCCGCGCGTCCTTGAGCTCGTCCAGCTCCGCGTCGTAGCCGAGGCGGATGGAGTCCCCTTCCGACAGCTGGGCGGGCGGCCGGTCCACGAGGGCACGGGCCAGCTCATCGCCCAGATCGGCGAGCAGATCGAGACCGCCGGCAATTTCCTCAAGGAGCGCCGACTGGTCTCGAGCCTCGAGCCCGTCGAGGCCGGCACGGACGTCGGGGAGTTTTCTGATGGAGTCGCGCAGGGCACCGAGTTCGCGCGGCGTGGCGCGGCCCACGGCCGCGCGGCCGGCGAGGCGCTCCAGATCACGGACGCCATCGAGCGCCTCGCGCAGCCGGTCGCGCCCGCGCGGATCCGTCACGAGCACGTGGACCGCGTCGAGTCGCTGGTTCACAGCACGCGCGTCGACGAGAGGCGCCAGCAGCCAGCGGCGCAGGAGTCGCGCCCCCATGGGCGTCAGCGTGCGGTCGAGGACTTCGAGGAGGGTGGTGCCCGTCGCGCCGGGACGGAGGGGCTCGATCAGCTCGAGATTCCGCCGCGTCATCTCGTCGAGGGGCAGCACGGCCCCCCGTCGGACGAGTCTCGGTCGGGCGAGATGGGGCAGCCCGCCGGGCTTCAGCTCCCGGGCATAGCGGAGCAGGGCACCCGCGGCTCCGAGCGCGGCGCGGTCGGTGCTCTCGACACCCAGGCCATCCAGGGAAGCGAGGCCGAACGCCCGCTGCAGGTCCTCCCGGGCGAGGTCGGGATCGAATTCCCAGCCCTCACGTTCGGTACGCGTGCCGGCGAGCTCGCGGGGCACCGCGCCACCCGCGGGGAGCACCAGCTCGGACGGTTCGTAGCGGGCCAGTCCCGCCGCGACATCCTCGGGGAGCAGGGTCTCCCAGACGAATTCGCCGGTGGTGAGATCGAGCACCGCCAGTCCGACCACGGAATCCTGCGGGAGGAGCGCGGCGAGGAAGTTGTTCCTGCTGGTCGCGATCCAATCCTCGGCGAGGACCGATCCCGGGGTGATGGTTTCGACGACTTCGCGACGCACCAGACCCTTGGCGAGCTTCGGATCTTCGACCTGTTCGCACACGGCGACACGGTGACCCGCGGAAACCAGCTTCCGGAGGTACTCGGTGGCGGCCTTCACGGGCACGCCGGCGAGGGGGACCTCCGAGGCGCCGCCGTTGTTGCGCGACGTGAGCGTGAGGCCCAGGACGCGCGCGCCCAGCTTTGCGTCGTCCTCGAACATTTCGTAGAAATCACCCATCCGGAAAAACAGAATGGTATTCGGGTGCCGCGACTTGATCTCGCGGTATTGCTGCATGAGCGGCGTATCAGCCGGAGGGGGAGCCGACGCCACTCGTGAGCTCAAGGCTCGGTCACCACGAACGGCTGGCCGCCGAGGCGGGCCTTGAGCTGAGTCTGCGCCTTGAGTGCTTCGGGTCGAGTCGGATAGCGGCCCACACGTACCTTGATGAGGCCGGTGGAGTCACGCGGCACGACGTGCCCTTCGTACCCCATCACCTTGAGACGCGTGAGCAGGGCGTCCACGTCGGCGGCGCTCTTTACGGCCAGCACCTGCACGGCGTAGGTGGTCTTGCCCGACGAGGCCGGCGCCGTGTCCCTCGGCGGACTCGCGGGCGAGGCGGGCGTGGCTGCCGGCGTGGGCGCGGGGGGCGGTGCGCTGGCCGTCGTGGCCGGCGCGGGAGTCGCGCCGCAGCGCGCCGCGTAGAACGACACCTGATTCTTGAACTCGACGTCGGTACCCGCGCCGGCGAGCGCTTCCCGGATGAGCTCGCACCCTTCCGCTTCGTTCCGCAGATCGAAATCGGCTTTGGCGCCCCAGAAATCCGCGCGGGGTTTCACCGGCGAGTCGGGATAGTCGCGGCGCAGACGCTGGACCGACTGAATGGCGGACGCCGGGTCACCCTGCGTGTAGGCGAGCTGGGCCAGCCGCATGAGCGAGTTGGCGGCCCAGGGGGACCACCCGTACTCGACCACCACGCGCTGAAGATTCGAAGTGACGGTCGGCGCGTCGGCGGCCAACATGCCCTGCGTGTAGAGCGCCTGGGGATACGCGGAGTCGTGCGGCGACATGGTCGCCAGCAGCTTGCGCACGATGGAGCGTGCGGAGTCGACCTGGCCCGATTGCGCGAGGTCGACGGCAGCCTTCAAGCGAGGGTCGGATTGAGCCATTAGTCGGTTAGTCGGATAGGCGGTTAGTAGCAGCCCCGCCATCGATGCGCTAACCGACCAACCGACTAACCGCCTGGTGACGTTCACGCTGCCTCCCTCGATGCACGCGCCAACCCGAGAATCAGGTCGAGCACGATACCGTATTCATCGGTCAGTTGAGTGGCCTTGAGCGCGCGATCCGCGGCGAGCGCACGGCGGATGGCGCGGGACAGCTCGGGGGCGGTCCATCCCCGCACCCACTTCGCCCAGCGCGCGGCTACGTCCTTGTACCCGGCCCCCAGCCCCGCGGGCCGCGACGCGATCAGCCGCTGGAGGATCGTGTATTCCAGCCGTCCCGGCGCCGTCCCCCGGTCGAGCTCGGCACGAGCGGCGGCGAGGCCCACGAGACCGGTACCCAGCGTGCTGACGAGCTTCACTCCGCTGATTCCGGATTGGGCCAGCACGGGCCCGAGCGTTCTTGCGGCGTCACCCACCCGCCGCTCGAGCATCGCGGTGATGAGATCGTCGAGCGTCTCGCCATGCCGGACGCCGACGGCGGCGGTGACATCCGCTTCAGTCACGGTACGCGTTCCGGCGATGGCGGCCAGCTTGTCGAGCTCCTGCGAAACCGCGGCCAGGTCATGCGCCGTCGCCTGGCCGAGCAGCTCAGCGGCGGCCATGTCGATCGTGATGCCGATCTGCCCGGCCCGGTGCGTGATCCAGCGCGTGACCCGGTCGGGGGGAAGCCGGTCGACTGCTACTGTGGTCGCGTGCGCGGTGATCCCCGCATCAGGCGCCTCGTCACCACCCTGAACCAGAATCAGCGTGGTACTGGGGTTGGGGTGCGCCAGATAGCGGACCAGCTCGTCCCGGGTCTTCGACTTGGCCCGGAAACCCTCGACGGATCGCAGGATCACGACCCGGCGATCGGCCATCATCGGAGGGGTATCGACCAGGGTGCGCAGGGCGGCTGGATCCAGCTCGGGCGCGGACCGCGCGTCGACGTTGAAATCCCTCAAGGAGGGATCGACGGCGCGGTCGAGCAGCAGGCGCACCGCCTCCTCCTTCAGGATCTCTTCCTCGCCGTGGAGATAGTAGACCGGATCGAGCGACCCCGGCTTACCGCCGCCGAGGAGCGCGTTGAAGCTCAACGTCGCCATCGGGCGGATAATACCGCCCGCATGAAGCGGATGAAAGCCTAGTGGTGGGCGCTGACCGGCTCGACGAGCGCCGAGCCGTAGGGCATGGGGTTACCGGCCGAGGTCATGGCGCGTGGGTCCTGGAACGTGACGAACGGCACACCGGCCTGGGCTACGGGCTTCGGGAACGGCACGGGCGGGAGCGCGTGCGCCACGAGGGGTGCGGGACGGTGGGCGAGCTGCAGGGCCACGAGCGCGATGCCGACGGCGGCGAGGAGCGCGGCGGCGGCCCCGATGCGTGGAGAGATCCGCGGGCCCGCCATCGTCAGCGCCTCCCGGCGGAGCCGGGCATCCAGGCGGGCGCGGAACCGTTCCGAGGGGGTCAGCGTCTCCACCCCCTGGAGTGCAAGCACCCCGCGACGAACCGCGATGTCGTACGAGCGGCACGTCTCGCAATGGGCGAGATGACGCTCGAACCGTCGGCGGTCGCGCGGGGCGGTCACCACTCCGTCGCGGTAATCCGTATAGCGATCGAGAAACTCAGCGCATTCCATCCTGGGCACTATACCTCCCGTGCCGGCGGGTGGTTCCGCGGTTCGTCGCTCAATCGAGTTGCGGGCCGATCAGATGCGCAAACGTGTTCCGGGCCCGGTTGAGGCGGCTCTTCACGGTGCCCAGGTTGCAGCCCGTGATCTCAGCGATTTCCTGATAGCTCCGCCCTTCCAGCTCCCGCAGCACGAACACCGCCCGATGATGCTCAGGCAGCTCCTTCACGCACGAGTCCACGGCGTCCTTCAAGTAGCGCTTGCGATACAGATCGTCCGGACGCGCGGTGGTGTCTTCGAACTGCAACGGCCGGTGATCGGCGTCCCAGTTCTTCTTGATGGTCTGGAACAGCACCAGCGGATTCCGGCTCCGGTTCCGGAGCTCGTTCTTCGCCAGGTTGGAAGCGATCGTGTAAATCCACGTCGAGAACTTCTTGGTCTGGTCGAAGCGATGGATGTGCCGGAACACCCGGATGAATACTTCCTGCACCAGGTCCTCCGCCCGCTCGCGATCGCCGATGGTCCGGTTCACGAAATTCAGCAGCCGGACCTGATACCGGTCGACCAGGGTACCGAACGCCTGCGGGTCGCCGGCGAGGTGCCGGGACACGACGTGCCCGTCATCGAGCTCGTGCAGTTTCTCCCGCTCGATGGCGCGGTCCGTGGCGACCGGTGTCGTCTTCCGCTTGAGGATTGCCCGCATCGTGTACTCCCAGGTTTCAGACAGAAAAGTAGGGAACGCTGGCCTGGATCCTCCTCTCAAGTTTGAGGCAGGAAGTGTACCACCCGTGTGACTTCATTAACATTTGATTAAGGAAGACGTTACAGACCTGCTTCAGCCGCACGTCCTCCCAGGTGGACATCAGAAAGACTACAGCCCGAACACAAAACCGGCTACCAACAAGATGGCTGTCACCGTCTTGGCGTCGCAGATCTCCCCATCTCGAATAGCCGCCAGCACTTGCGATAGGGGCCGAGGGGCCAGCTCGATGAACTCGTCGGCTTCACGCGCCATTTGCCCCGGGGTCAGGTCCCGCGCCCAGAAGAGATGTATACGCTCGTCGGTGAAGCCCGGCGTGGTCCAGATCGGTATCAGGGGCTCGATCTTCCCGGCGTGCATGCCCGTCTCCTCCAGGAGCTCTCGGCGGGCACACTCCACCGGTGCCTCGCCCTTCCCGAGCCTTCCCGCCGGGATCTCCCAGAGCATGCCGCCGGTGGCGTAGCGGTACTGCCTGATCAACAGGATCGTCGGATCAGGCCCGTCCGGATCGGCAAGCACCGGGACCACCGCCGAAGCACCGGGGTGACGGATCATCTCCAGCTCCCCGGTGGACCCGTCGGGATACTTCACCGTGTCCACGTCGAGATCGATGACCCTGCCGGTGTGCACGCGTCTCGTACCGACCTGCATCAGGAACTCCTCGTCCTAGCGATAGAAGAGCCATGCCACCGGGACCTTCCATCCCTCGGCGGCGACGTATGCGGCGTTGGTGCGGAGGCTCGCGCTGATGGGGGAGGCCTTCGTCGGGGACGTGAATGGCACCAGACCCTGGCGATCGGCGAGGATGCGCAGGCGCAGAAGATGAAAGCCGTCGCTCACCAGGTCCACGCGTTTGCTCGGCCGGTCTTTGAACCAGGTGCCGAGCTGGCCGACAGACGACACCGTCGTCGCGGAAGGGGGAAGCGCGATGACCGAGTCCCCCGGGAGCCCGATGTGGGTGAGATACCGCCGGCCCACCTCCGCCTCACTCACCGTATCCCGGTTCCCGATCCCGCCTGTCACCAGGATCACGGGCGCTTTTCCCGAGCGGTACAACCAGGCCGCCTTCTCGAGCCGGGCCTTGAACACCGGTGACGGTTTTCCGTTGTACTGCGCCGCGCCCAGCACGGCGATGGCGTCCGCCGGTGCGGCGCCCTCGCGCGAGCCCGTGATCAAGACGTCGATCACCACCGCGGCCCAGCCGACGGCGAGAAGGAGTACAAGCGACAGAGAAATCTTGAAGACACGACGGGCCGAGGGCATGGGGAACCAATATAAAGGCGTGGGTGTGTGGGGAGGTGGGACGCTCCCCGTACACGGAGAGTCCCACTCCCCCACTTCCCACGCCTTTGGACCCTACAGACTCATCCAGTAATTCAGCTTGATCAAGAGGACGTTGGTGGGCGGATCCCGGAACAGCTGACGATCGAAGTCCCGGCTAATGTCGAAGGTGGGATCGGAGAACACCCCCCCACGGCTCTGGGTCCACACGACAAACAGAGTCGATCCGGGCCGGTACTCCCATCGCAGTACCGCGTTGACGCGCACCGACCGGGTGCGGAAATCGGGGTTCGCGATCGTGAACGAATCCGCGGGCTGGGCGGCGTTCGGGTGCACCGTGTACGCGAGCGCCGACGAGTCGTAGCTGATCGACGTCCCGTTGGCCCCATACCGATTGAAGGCGAAGGTCTTGGGCTGCGCGAGCTCCTTGAATCCGCCGTAGGAGCCGGTAAAGGTGAAGGGCTGCGCGAACACCTCGAGTGACAGGTTCGGCGAAACCGTCGCGTTGACGCGCAGGGTCAAGTCGAACTCATGCTGGAAGAGCTGGGCGAAGACGTACCGCGACCCGAAGGTGCTGCCAGCCGTCGAGTCGGTGACCGCCTGAACGTACTGGGCCGCCGTGGGACCCACGGTGAAATTCGGCGTGATCGAGAAGTTCAGGGCGCTGGAGGCGCGGTATCCCAGTTGCGGGCTGATGTTGAACTGCCAGCTCCCGGCATTGTCCTTGTTGTACGACCCCATGATCATCGCCGTGAAGGCCTTGCTCTGGTTGGTCTGGATCATCGCGAAGCCATTCCAGAAGGCCGGCGCCAGGGCGAGGGGCCCACCGCGGGTCAGGCGGTCGTCGACCACCTGCGCCCCGTAGTTCCCCTGCACCTGGAGGAACCAGAAATTGTTGAGATTGCCGAAGTAGCTCGCCGTCACGGCCTTCTGGATGGGATTCCCGTCGTAGTTCCACGAGGGTCCCACCGTCAGCACCGCCCACGATTCCCGGAACAGGGGTCCCGGCGTCGTCTGGTGCCGGGCGAGATAGGCGTACCCGGAGATCCGGTCCACCCGTGGCTGGAATCCAAGATCGTTCACTTCGAATCCCGGAGACGAGGTGGAGAGGGCGGATCCCCAGAGCCACGTGCCCGCCAGCTTGTCGAGGTAGACGTTCCCGTTGAAGCCGGCCAGGGACGTCCGAGTCGGATCATAGTGGAAGGCGTGCGCGTCGGGCCGCTGGTAATAACGCCCCGACGAGAACTGGGCGTTCTGGATCGCCGTCGTATCGCCGGTGATGTACGAGCCGCCGATGTCGGCGGCCAGCGCGTACGTGTTCTGGGACCAGAGCTGCTTCGTATCGACCCCGAAGGTGTACGCCCCCGAATTCAGGCCGCGAAGCGAGGGAACCGACAGGTCCCGATTCACTGCCGTGATCATGCCCCCATAACTCGACCCGCCGCCGTTGAGCGTCCTCCGCACCCGTCCCACCATGAAGTTCGACAGGGGCTCGACCAGGTCCCGCGCCGTCAGGTGACTCGTCGTATCCAGCACCGACGCCTTCTCTTCGGAGGTGACCGCATCCAGGAACCCCACCGACCACCCCGAAGGCGTTTTCCCGGTCAGCTTGGCGGCGCCGAGAATGGATGTGTTGGCCGGGTAGTCCGTGAAGTCGCCCGTGGAGTACGTCGAGCCCTGGGGCGGGCGCCCGATGCGGCGGGAGTAGAAGTACCTGGGCGTGGAGCCGAAGTTCGCCAGGCCGCCAGATCCGCCGCCGAAGTTGAAGATGTCCGCGCCTTCCACGAAGAAGGGCCGATGCTCGGGCAGGAACTGCTCGAATGCCGTGAGGTTCACGAACGCCGGGTCGAGCTCTACCTGTCCGAAATCCGGGTTGATGGTGGCGTCGAGGGTCAGGAAGGAGCTGACGCCGTATTTCAGATCGAGGCCGGCGTTCCCCGAATACGCACTGGTCTTCGCGAAGGGATCGCCGATGGGGCCCTGGGGCTGGAAGGTCCCAGACCCCGACGTGTAGGGAAGCAGCTCGAGGCGCCGGGGCGCCGGAATATTCTTGAGGCCGCCGAGGTGCGCGAAGCGCGACACGAATCCGTTTTCCGTCTTTCCGACGAAGGGAAACAGGTCGAACTCGTTCTTCCGGAGAATGGTGCGGACGAAGCGGATACCCCAGATCTGGTCGGTGGCGCGGGAAAAGCGCAGCTGAGAGAACGGGATCTTTTCCTCCGCGGTCCAGCCCAGTGAATCGACCGACGTGACGGCGGTCCACACCGGGTCCCAGGACTGATCGGTGAAGTTGCCGTCATCACCGAACTGGATGTCGCCCTTTACGCCGGTGGGCGTGATGTCGAACCGGAAGGCGGTGCGGTGGTCGTGGTAGCTGTCGATGAGGACGCGGAAGTCGTCGCTCTGCGTGAAGGTGTCCCGCCGGCCCAGGTGGTGCGCGATCTTCGACGCCGAGTCGTCCCAGGCCCGGATGCCGATGTAGAGGGCGTCATCGGTGTAGAGCACGCGGACCTCGGTGCGCTCCGAAGCGGGCTGCCCCTCATGGGGGTCCACCTGCCGGAAGTCGGTTACCGCGGTGGCCGTCGCCCAAATCGGATCGTCGAGCTTGCCGTCCATGTCCGGCGCCTGCTGCACGCGAATCGCCGTAGCCATGGGCGGGACGAGACCGTTGGAGTGACGAAGGGCGCTGGAGTCGACGGGCGAGGACGGCATCGAGGGCTTCTGGGTCTGCGGACCCTGAAGCAGTAGGAGGAGAGCGAGCATACGAGGTCGGACGTCCAACCCGGCTACTTGGTTGCAGGCGGAAGTCAGCAACGTGTGAGCAGAAGAGCGAGCAGGGATGAACCGCGGTCCCGACGGGACGAACGGTCCACCCCCCGCGCCGGAGTGCCGGTTACTTCTTGGTGAGGAGTTCCTCGAAGAGCGCGAGGGCTCGGGGATCGTTGGACTGCCCCAGCCAGAAGATCGCCTTCTTGCGGATATCCGGATCCTTGTTGGTCCGGGCGATGGAGATCAGTGCCGGCACGCCGACGTCGTTCCGCTGCTGCGAGAGCGCGAATACAGCGGACTCCCGCACCTCACGGTCCACGTCGCTCCCCTGCGCGAGGGAGTCGAGTCCCTTGGTGACCGTTTCCCCGGCGGCCTGGCCGATCCAGAAGACCGCCGACTTCTTGGTCTGCGTCGGGACCTCGTCACTTCGCGCGATCTTGAAGAGGTCGGGCCAGACGGTCACCGAATCCGCGAGGGTGGCCGGGAAGATCGCTTCTTCCCCTATGTGGCTCGAAGACGTGCGCGCCAGATCGAGCAGGTAGGCGACCGCATCCTTGTCTCCCACCACTCCGAGGTCGGTGGTGCCGGCCTCCGCGGGTTTCCATTCGCCCCCGACGTAGGCGCGGATGCGGGTCACCTTGCCGCCCGACACCCGCAAGACAAGGCGAACGGGTCCTTCCTCACAGGGGCAGGTCGTCACGTCCACGTCGCGGTCGTCCCGCGAATACGTGTTGTGATTCCCGCAGTCACCGTCGTCACAATCCATCGAGATGTTGTTGGAGCCGTTCCCGCAAACGCCGGGGCGGGATGCGAACGTCATCCGCACTTTGCCGTCCGGGGCCGTACTCACCCGGCGGCCGATGCCCTGAGCGGCGACGGCGCTCCCAATCAGGAGCGCCGCGCCCAGGGCCGTAATGGCCCGAATCATTGGCTGATGACCTCCTGCAGGTACTGGGCGGCCTTGGGGTCGTGGGACTGGCCGATCCAGAAGATGGCCTTCTTGCGGAGCTCGGGATCGGTGTCGTGCTTCGCGATGTCGATCAGCTTGTCGAGTGCCGCCCCTTCGTGCCGCTGCGAGTAGACGAAGATCATCTGCTCCTTCATGTCGCGGTCGTCCATCCGGTCGTACAGACCGGTGAGCCGCTCGAGGGACACTTCGTCCGACTGTCCGGCCCAGAACAGGGCCTTCTTCCGCATGTCGACCGACTCCTGCTTGTTGGCCGCGAGGTCGACCAGCCAGTTCGTGTTGTCGGCACCGCCGAGCTGCGAAATGGCGAAGATCGTCTTGTCCTTGAGATCGTCGTCGGTCAGACGGGCGTACAGCGCGCGGAGATAGGCCGCGTTGGCGCCGTCATGCTGCTGCGAGAGCCAGAAGATGGCCTTGCCCCGCGCCTCAACCGGCGCGCCGGGCCGCTCGGCGTAGTCCCGGATCGCCTTGGAGGCTTCGGGGGAATCGATCTGCGACAGCGCGAAGATCGCCTTGTCCTGGAGCTCGGTGTTCGACGAGTTCAGGAGGATCGAGTCGAGGGCCGCGGTGGCCTTGGCGCTCCCCACCTGCGAGAGCCAGAACACCGCCTGTTCGCGCACCTCTTCATCTGGATCGTTCCGGGCGGCGCCGAGGAGGATGTCTTCGGTTTCCGCCGTGTGCTGTTGAGAGATGATGAAGATCGCCTTGCGGCGCAGGGATACGGAGCAGGCGTCGCGACGCTCCAGGACCTTCTTCAATACCGGCACCGCACGGTCGGCATCCATCTGGAGCAGGGCGTTGAGCGCCGCGATCCGGGGGTCGTCATCGTCATCGGCGCTCGACGCGCAGTTCCCGCTCGTGGTCGGGTGGTCGGCGTCCGCCTGGCTCGCGTGTTTCTGTACCCACTCGCCCGCCGGGCCGTCGCCCTGCCGGGCCAGCGCACCCTGGATCTGCGCGTAGAGGGCATCGGCATCCCCATGGGTCGCAGCGTCGGCGAAATGCTGCTGCTGATACTCGAGCACCGAACGGGCCTGCTTGAGCTTGGACGCATCGCCGGTCTTGTAGAGCGAGAACGCCTGCCAGTAATAGGCATCGGGTGCGTAGCGCGACTTGGGATACCGCTTCGCCAGGTCGGCGAACGCGGTCGCCGCTTCATTGTATCGGCCGCGGTTCAACAGCGACCGCGCGGCATTGTAGAGCGAGTCACCCGGATCGTCCGTGTACTCGCCCGCGGGGGCGCTGGTGGCCCACCGCGCGGCGCGCACCTGGTCGCGCGCCAGTGCGGCATACGCGCGCGCGTGCCCGGCGTAGACCATGGCGATGCTCGGATAGACCCGGCTCAACGGCGCGACCTGGGCCCGCGCGATGTCGAGCGCGGCCCTCGCCTGAGCCAGGGCCGGCGCGACCGTCGCCAGCGGAACCGGAGGCACCGGTGCCACGACCGGCGTCTGAATGAAGGTGGCGGCGGTGAGCAGGAGATGCAGGGAAACCATTAGAGTGCTCCTCTGTGAGAAGTGCCCGGGGTGGGACCGATGGTCCGCAGCCGGAGCATCACGCTTCGTTGATCGAGTCCTTGATTGATCAGATCGACGTCATTCCGGTCGTTGCCGGCCGGGAGCTGGGCGATTTGCACCAGCATCGTCTCGAGATCCTGCAGGAGGTTCGCGAGGCGGGGATCCCTGGCGGCAGGGGAGTTCAGCATCAGGCGCGTCGTGACGAGCAGGTCCTGCGCCTGGACGGCGAAGTCGGCGTCCACTTTTCCGTTCCGCGACTCGGCGCGGAAACTGGTGAGCAGCGCCTCGGTGCGGGTGAAGTAGGGCGCCGCGGCGAGGCGGTAGGCGATCGAGTCCCGCCGGGACGCGACCTCCGGGTTCCGAATGACGGTCGGGACGGTGGCACGCCCGATGAGGACGCCGAGCACGAGGACGGCGGCGGCGGCGAGGCTCCAGGCCGTCCAGCGGCGGAGCGGGACGACTTTCGCCTCGTCACGGCGACGAGCGCGCTCCGCCGTGATCCGCGCCCACATCTCGTCGCGGGGCGTCTCGGGCGGACGGTGATAGTCCTGTGCCATGCGCTTGAGCTCCTGCTCGAAACGGTCTTCCCGGTTCTCGGTCATCCGATCCATTCTCCCGCAAAATCGGCCAGAGCGATTCTGAGCTTCGCCCGGGCGCGTGATAACTGGGCCTTGGAGGTGCCGGACTCGATGGCGAGCGCGGCACCGATCTCCTCGTGCGTGTACCCTTCCACGTCGTGCAGCAGGAACACCGTCCGGTATCCTTGCGGCAGCGCATCGATCGCCTGCGCCAGCCGTTTCTTCAGATCCGGTTCCGCGTGCGCCCGGCCCGTCGTGACGCCATCCGCTTCTTCGATGTCCGTCTCGCGCTTCCGGAACCGCTTCAGCTTCCGGAGGCCGTTCAGGGCCACCGTGGTCGCGATAC
Organism: Gemmatimonadales bacterium; assembly: GCA_035553475.1. Lineage (GTDB taxonomy): Bacteria > Gemmatimonadota > Gemmatimonadetes > Gemmatimonadales > GWC2-71-9 > 40CM-2-70-7. The sequence continues at coordinate 4,684 of DATNDQ010000019.1, read as the reverse complement.
TGTGGAGCCAGGTGGAGAAGGCCGACTCGCCGCGGAACGTGTCCAGGCGCTCGAAGGCGCGGATGAACGTCTCCTGGGTGAAGTCGCGCGCGAGGTCGTCGTCGCCGGCCATGCGATACGACAGCCGGTAGACGCGGTCGACATGCGCGTCGTACAGCGCCCGCTCCGCCGCCGGGTCTCCGGCGCGGACTCTGGCGATCAATTCACGGTCGTCCACGGGGCTCCGGAGAACGGGGGCTCCTTGCTACTACAAGCTCTGACACACATGGAGGGGAAAGGGTTACGTGGCAAGAAAAGCGTGGGGCGTGGGGGGTGGGACGCTCCCCAGAAGGGCGGAATTCGGTGCTTTATGGGAGTGTCCCACGTCCCCACCTCCCCACGCCTTAGCGCGTACCGAAGAGCCGATCTCCCGCATCGCCGAGGCCGGGGAGGATGTAGCCCTTCTCGTTCAGCTGGCGGTCCAGTGAGGCTGTGAACACGGGAACGTCCGGGTGGGCATCGAGCATGGCCTTCACTCCCGGGGGCGCGGCAACCAGACAAAGGAAACGGATGCGGGTGGCGCCGGCTTTCTTGAGGGCCTGCACCGCGGCGACCGCCGAGCCGCCGGTGGCGAGCATGGGGTCGAGCACGAAGAAATCCCGGGACTGCTCCCCGGCCGGAATCTTGAAGTAGTAATCCACCGGCTGGAGCGTGTCGTGATCCCGGTAGAGCCCGATGTGTCCGACGCGGGCCGATGGGATCAGCTGTGCGATGCCTTCCACCATCCCCAGTCCGGCCCGGAGAATCGGGACGAGGGTGAGCTTCTTGCCTGCGACCTGCACTCCCTTCGTCTTTTCGAGAGGGGTCTCGATCTCGATCGACTCGAGGGGCAGGTCCTTGGTGACCTCGTACGCCATCAGCATCGCGATTTCGCTGGCGAGGAGCTTGAAGTCGCGAGTGGAGGTCCGCTTGTCCCGAAGCAGGGTCAGCTTGTGCTGGATGAGCGGGTGCTGGAGCACCGTGAGGTTCGGGAAGGCCTGTGGCATGGGGCTCAACCTACGGACCCGGTGCTCGGTTGCAAGCGGGCCCGCGATGACTACTTTTTCCCGCGCGATGCCGACGTTCCCCCCCCTCGTGGAGAACAACGCCGTGAACCGTGTCCTGAAGCTCGCCCTCGTGCTGGGCCTCGCCGCGTCCCCGCTCGCGGCGCAGAAGAAGAAGCTCGCGGTGATGGACTTCGACTACTCCCAGGTCCGCTCCTCTGTGAGCGACGTCTTCGGGTCCGACGTGGATGTCGGGAAGGCGATCGCCGACCTGGTCTACGCCGCGCTCCAGAAGAACGGCAGCTACGACCTGGCGCCCCGGCAGCCGACGCCCGCCGCCAACCGGCAGAACGCCGGGGCCGCGCAGACGCTGGCCCAGCAGACGGGCGCGGACGTCGTGGTGATGGGGACCGTCGCGGCCTACGGCAAGCAGACCGGCCAGACCGCCGGCATCTCGATCGGCGGCATCGGTATCGGCAAGAAGACCACGATCGCCTTCGTTCAGCTCACGACGCAGCTCGTCACCGCGGCGTCCGCCGCGCCCGCAGCCATGGCGGCGGGGCAGGGTGACGCGAAGGGGTCAGGCACCTCGCTCCTCGGCAACGTGAACGTGGCGGGACTCGCCGCAAACGGCGAAGTGAACATGTCGGGTGGCGACTACCAGAAGACGATCATCGGGCAGGCCACGCAGAAGGCGGTGGACGATCTGACGGCCTCGGTGGTCTCGAACGCCGGCTCGATCGCCTCTACCAAGCCGGCGCCCTCGATGCCGTCCATGCCGTCGATGCCGGCCGCCTCGACCGCGCCGTCAGTTCCCTCCGGACCGCTGCCCGCCGCGTACACCACACCGGTGTCCGGGCCCTTCATGTGGGTCCCGTACAACTTCCAGGGCACGGAGCACTTCAAGTACACGGTCAGCATGGTCGAGAACCACGTACCGACGCCGGGCATCTACACGCTCGACGCGTCGAAGAACGGCTCCAACGTTCAGGTCAACGTGGTGTGGTCACTGGGGGCCGACCACGGATCGGGGACCCTGATCTTCGCGCCCGGGCAGCCGATGATCTCCCCGATGCAGCTGATGAGCCTTGGACCGGCCGGGATGCTGCTGTTCAATCCGGCCTTGGGTTTCATGTTCGCGGGTCAGCAGTGGGTGCCGGGTTCGGGCTGGAGCCAGACGCACAATGGCGAGACCGTCGATTTCAAGGTCGAGGGCAACTGCTCGGGCGCCGGTGTGCAGGGGTCACATGGCGTCGTCCGGAAGAACGGCGCGGTGGTGTGGGACATGTGCGTCGCGCCGAACGTCGGCCTGCCGTTGGCCGAGACGTTCAACAACGACAACGGCAGTGCCAACTTCACGATGACGGCCGTGGAATTCCATCCGTAGGAGCGGGAAGCGGGAAGAGTGAAGGGGGAAGCGGACTGGCTCCGCTTCCCCCTTTTCATCCGGTCTAACGCCGCCGAGTCTTCTTTGCTGTCTTCTTCTTCGCAACGGGTTTCTTCTTGGGCTTGGCCTTTGCCTTCTGCTTGGAAGGTTTCTTCTTGGGCTTGGGCTTGGCCTTCGCCGGCTTCATCGCCTTGGGAGGCTGGAAGGTCGCGAACGCCGCGCCTTGCGGATCCATCGCGCCGATGATGTGGCCGCCACCGGGGACCTCCATCGGACCCATCAGCACCTTACCGCCATTCTGGGTCGTGTAGTCGCCCGACTTCGCCGCGTCCGGGACGCTGATGTAGCAGAGCCAGTGCGGTGCACCGGGCATGTCCTTCGGCTTGGTGTACATGCCGCCAAGGTCCCGGGTGCCACCGGCGTTGCGATAGATCTGATACATCCCCAGATCCGCACCCATGTCCATCGCTTCGCGCTTCTCCCAGCCGAAGAGCGTCGAATAGAAGTTCCAGGCGGAGTCGAGATTCCCGGCGATCATCTCGTGCCAGGAAAACTCCCCGAGGCCCGCTTCATTGTCGGGGGAGAGTCCGTTGCTTCCTTTGTAGACCGCGAACGTCGCGCCCTGGTTGTCCGCGAGAATGGCGAAACGGCCCATGTTCGGGATGTCGTTCGGCGAGACGTAAGTGCGGCCGCCCATCGCGGTGGCCTTCCGAACGGTGTCGTCGACGTCGGTGACTTCGATGTAGGGCACCCAGTGCGATGGGCTACCCATCTGTCGCGCCTGCTGCGGCAGGTCCATCACGCCTCCGATCCTCACCTTGCTGCGCGTGATCAGCACCTGGTAGGTGGGATCTCCGGGATGGGCTTCCGCGGACCAGCCGGCCAGCTTCCCGTAGAACTTGATGGCGCCGGCGCGGTCGGTAGTCATCAACTCGTGCCAGCAGAATCGGCCGGCGGTGGGCATGGGGGTCATGGTCCTCTCGGTTCAGGGAGTGCGGGGCGCAAAAGTTATTTCGGTCCGCATCGTCCCGGAAGTCATACCCCCTGCTTCTTGCCTAGGACGTCCCCGTTCGGAGACCCGCGACCCCCCGCATCACCGACTGCAGTATCCAGCCGACCGCATTGCCATGATGCTCGATGAGGCGATGCGCCTGGGCGGCATCGATCCAGACCCCGTGGCAGTGAGGGCACTGATCGAGAATGAGGTGCTCCCATTCGCCGCGGATCAGATCGTATCCACAGGCGGGGCATTTCATGAAATGGGCGCGTCGCTCGGCGGCGAGGCGCTCGTTGCGGGCGGCTTCCCGTTGCTGGCGGATCAGGTCGGCTTCCCGGCGGGCGAAATACTCGTCTTCGTTGCGGTGGAGGCTGCTTCGGTGCGGCATGGATCCCTTCTTGGAGGCTTTGCTCATATATACGGAGAGGGTCCGTTTCAAAGCACCCGCGTGTTTCCCAATGGGACTTCCCCTAGGGCGCGCGCGCCTGCTTGGTGGCGGGTGGGGCCACGCGCGAAAGCCACTGCAAGGCGTAGTAGCAAGGCTCCACCGAACACGAGACCATGATGACGCGCAGGGTGTAGGGGCCATTCGCTTTTGGAGCCAGCGAGAGCCAGGGATGGTTGTCGCTCGTGCCATCGGTGCCGACGAGAGTGCCCGCGGAGTCGTGCACAAGAAAGTCGACATCCCCACAATCCCGGTCACAGGTGCCGAGCAGCACGTATTGTGAGTCCATACTGAGCCGCACGCTGATGGTATCGGCCTCGTGGGCATTCAGGACGGCGCGCCGCACCTCTCCCCGGACCGCAAACCCCGTCGCCTTCCAGGCAGTCCCAGCCTGATCCAGCTGATTCCTGGCGAGCGCGTCGAAGGACGATTGCCGTTGAGCGGAAAGCATCGCGGGCAGAACGGTGACGGCGACGATGCATCCGGCGAGCAGGCGTCTTTTCACTCGTGATTCCTCGGATAGTGAGGAGCGCTGGTCTTGCGCGATGCCCGTGCAAAGTGCACAATCGGGCTCCGATGCGCAAACTTACCGCTCTCCTTTTCGTCGGCGCTTTGGCCGCCTGCCATGACGCCGTCTTTTCTCCGCCTCCAGTGGCAGTGCGCGGGCCCGTCGATTCAGGAAACGTCCATCGCGTGACCCTCAACCCGGGCGCGGATCTCTTTCCCGCCTGGCTTCCGGACGGCAGCGCGATCATCTACTCCTACGACGCAAACGGTTTTCCGCCCTTTCGCGCGCGCTGCCTCGGTATGATCGCGCCCGAAGGGGGAACGCG
>DATNDQ010000018.1:0-13508 GCA_035553475.1 Gemmatimonadales bacterium | reverse complement strand
TACCGGTGGTGGGATCAGAGTGGCATGCACGAAGGGAGCCGAGGGCCCGTGGTGCTCGCGCCCGATTCGCTGTCGAGCTGGGGGAGTGTGGGACGACTGGGAGCGAATGACTTCGAGCTGCCCGTGTTCGGCAAGCACCCCGAGATCAGGACGTTGTTCGAACGGATGGCGGAGACGAGGCCGTACTGGGTGCGGATGTCGGGATCCGGGAGCGCGGTGGCCGCCGTGTACCGGAACGAGCGGGACCGGGACGATGCCATCGCGAGGCTCGGAACGAAGGATCAGACGACCATCGCGACCAGCACCCTGGCGCAACCGCCCGCTCCCCAGACCTGATATTGACTGGGTTGTGCGGTATGCGCAGTATATCGGTGTATGAGAAAGCTCCTACTCGCCGTCGTGGTCGTGGCGGCCTGCAGTGATGGCACCGGCCCCGGCGGTACCAGCATGACCGCGCTGGTGAACGGCGCCCAGTTCACCAGCATTCCTCTCCCGGACGACCACATCGGTCTGCTCGACACCCTCACCCTTTCCATGACTCTGACGGGCATCCACGTCATTTCGGTGGGAAAGCTCTATGAGTCGATCGGGCTCGATCTCACCAACTACCACGGCATCGGCCGCTATCAGACATGCGGCAGCCCCGACTTGGTGTTCGGCACCTATTTCAAGCAGAACGAGCTGGATACCGCCTTGGCGCCGTTCTTCACCACAGACAGTGTTTGCGGCGGAGAGGTGGACATCCAGACGTATGACCCGATCTCGCACAACGTGACGGGAACCTTCCACTTCGCGGCCGTGAGCGACCTCTCGCTTTCCGACACGGTCCAGGTGACCGAGGGCCAGTTCTCCGGCAAGATCGCCATCGCCGGCGTCATCATCGATCCTCCGCCTTTCGGGCCGGAGACCATCCCTCCCCCGCCACCGCTGCCGATCCAGCGTCGTTAGTCTGATTTTTGTAGTTTCCGGGTAGGCCCCCGCCCCGGAGCTCTCTGAGTGAACCCCGCCGCGCTTTGCTCATGACCGCCAGTCACCCGCTCACGGTGCGCATCAAGAAGATGACGGACGGATCGGCGTCACTCTCCTGCACCCGGGCCGATGGCTCCGTCAGCTGGCAGAAGCAGCAAGGTCAGCAGGCCCGGTTCTTCCCTTACCACGACCTCACCCACTTTGCGGTCGAGACCGTGCTGCCCATCAAGGGGTTCTACCGGGTCGTCGCCGATGGCTGGGATCTCGCGGACTTCGGGAAGCCGTGGCCGAAAGGCCCCCTGCCTGAGGAAGCCCACCTGGCCGAGGTGATCGTGGGCTTCCTGGATACGGAGCGCGCGGCCCGGATCACCTGGTCTCCGGAAGACTGGCGAATGGCGGCCACCGCGTACTTTCAGCAGCGGAAGCTGCCGGTGCCCCCGCTACCCGGGCCTGCGGATCTGCAACGCATCCGCGACGAGCGCGGGCGACTGTTCGACCGATGGACGACGCTCCCCGCGGGCGAAACTCTGGAGCTCCATCTCTAGTGCGCATCTCCAACCCGCGGATCCTCGTCGCCGTATGCCTGGGCTATTTCATGGCCGTCCTCGATTCGACGGTCGTGAATGTGGCCCTGCCCGACATGGCGCAGGGCCTGCACACGGGCATCTCGGGCATGCAGTGGGTCGTGGATGGCTACGCGCTGCTTTTCGCGAGCCTGCTCCTCCCCGCCGGCGCGCTCGGCGACCGCTGGGGAAACCGGGGAACCTTCGCGCTCGGCCTCGCGCTCTTCACCGGCTCCTCCGTGCTCTGCGGAATCGCACCGAGTCTCGGGACCCTCATCGGGTTCCGCGGCATCCAGGGCATCGGCGCCGCCATCCAGGTTCCCGCGTCCCTCGCCCTGCTTCGCAATCACTATCACGATCCGCGCGAGCGGGCCTACGCCATCGGGATCTGGGCGGCAGCGACCGGCCTCGCCGTGGCCGCCGGTCCCGTGGTGGGCGGCGTCCTCACCCATTGGTTCACGTGGCGCAGCGTATTCCTGGTCAATCTCCCGGTCGGCATCGGTGGGATCTACCTGACCATGCGGCATGTCCCACCCGTCCCCCGCACGCCCGTGGACGCCGACATCGGCACGCAGGCGCTGGCGGTGACCGCGCTCGCCGCGCTCACTTTCGCGCTGATTCAGGGAGAGCCGTGGGGCTGGACGTCGCCCGCGGTGCTGGGATCGGCGGCGCTCGCCGTGATCGCGGGCGCCTTGTGGCTCCGCGCCGAGCGACGTGCCGAGCATCCGCTGCTGCCCTTGGACCTGTTCCGGAATCCCACCTACAGCGCGGCAAACGCGGTGGGCTTTGCGCTCTCCTTCGGGTTTTACGGGCAGCTGTTCTTGATGAGCTTGTTTTTCCAGAACATCCAGCACTTCAGCGCCCTGCGCGCGGGTCTCGCCATTCTTCCGCAGACCCTCATGATGAGTGGGGTGAATTTCGCGTCGGGGCGGCTGACCGCGCGCTACGGCGCGAGACCGCCCCTGGTGTGGGGGCTGACGATCGGAGGCCTTGGGCTGCTGGGGCTGGGACAACTCACCGCGACGTCAGCCCTCAGCGTGGCGGTGTTGCCCATGCTCGCCGTCGGCGTCGGTTCAGCGCTGACGATGCCGGCGATGACCGCGACGGCCATCGAGCACACGCCCAAGGAGCGCGCGGGGATAGGCGCCGCCGTGCTCAACGCGGCCCGTCAGGTCGGGGGCGTCGTCGGCATCGCGCTCCTGGGCGCCTTCGTCGCCGGCACCCACTTCATGAGCGGATTCCCATGGGGGATGCGGCTCGCCGGCGCTCTCTTCCTGGGCGCCGGCGTATTGAGCTGGAGTGCAGTAGAGCGTATGCCTTCACAGGCCTGAGGCCTGCGCTCGGCACGGCACTGCGCTTCAGGCGCAGTGCATCACCGAGCACACTTTTCAGAGTGTGAAGAAACGACTGCGGTTCGGAGTTGACTCGGAGATGACCTGCGTTGCGCAGACTACGCGACGCGAATGAACCCTGCTCACAAGATCTTCTTTCACATCGCCTGGGCGACGCTGGGTCGCCGACCCATGATCGACGCCGCAACCCGGGACTTCCTCGACCCTTTCGTCCGACGCACAGTACTTCGGGAGCGCGCCGAGATGGTCGCCGTCGCCTTTCTCCGAACCCACGTGCACCTGGTGATTCGGACAGAGGCGCGGTTCGACCTCCCCTACCTCATGCAAATCATCAAGGGAGGATCGAGCTACGCTGCGAGCCGGGCGATCGGCAACCGGGTGGGCCTCCGATGGGAACGGCAGTATTCCGTCACCACCGTCAGCCCGAAATCTCTCCCACAGGTGCTCAGGTACCTGGCCGACCAGGATCGCCATCACCCAGGCGAAAAGGTGCAGACCTGATCACCGCTCGATCCTTCACAGGCCCGAGGTCTGCGCTCGGCCCGGCACTGCGCTTCAAGCGCAGTGCACCGCCGAGCACACTCTTCAGAGTGTGAAGGACCGAGCGCGCTCTTCAGTATGTCACGAACGACTTAGAACAAACGACTTAAAACACGTTCAGCGCGTCGAGAATCAGCCGCAGCGCGGCGGGATGGGGCAGCAGGAGGATGTGTCCTCCGAACGGCACCGTCTCTCCCGACAGGCTCAGGCTCGACTCGATGCACAAGCCCAACTGACCCTTCGTAATATCTTGCCCCGCCAGGATCTCATCGGGCGGTTCGACGCCGAAGGTCGGCACCGAGAGCATGATCATCCGGTTGGTGAGGGACGCCAGCGCGCCGGCATACGCCCCGCAGATGATGTTCGCCGTCTCCATCAAGGACGACTTGATCATCCCCTCGAACTCACCCTGGGCGGGCTCGGTCTGCCCCAGGAGCAATCCCGCCAGCCGGCGGGCCCGCTCTTCGGGCATCAGGAAGACCAGCGACCCGGTGACGTCACCCAGCACCTGCATGGCGATGACGACCACCTTCCGGTCCGCGTACCCGAGCACCTGGGGGACCTCTTCGGCCCGCGTCAGTGTGAATTCGGGAATCGAGATCCACACCTTCCGGTCCGTGAGCTGACCCAGCGCCGTGGCGGCGTGCCCGCTCGCGATGTTGGCGACTTCCCGGAGCGCATCGATTTCGATGCCGGCCGGGTCGAGCTGCGCGCCCGCGCTCATTGCTCGGCGTCGCCCAGCGCCTCGAGGACGCGGGCTGCGGTGAAGGGCTTCACGATGAAGCCGGACGCACCGGCCTCGATGGCTTCATGCATGATCTTTTCCTGGCCCATGGCGCTGCACATGACGATCTTGGCCGACCCGTCCTTCTTGCGGATCTCCCGCACGGCGTCGAGGCCGCTCATGTCCGGCATCACCACGTCCATCAGTACTACGTCCGGCTTCAGCCGCTCATACTGTGATACGGCTTCCTTCCCGTTCGACGCTTCGCCGACCACTTCGTAGCCGGCCTTCTCCACGAACCCGGTCAACATCATCCGCGTGAAGATCGCGTCATCGCACAGCAACACCGTCCCGCTCATTTGTCTTCTCCTGTAGTTATCCGTTCACGACGCCGCTTCCTGGTCCATCCGCTGATGCAGTCGGCGACCTGCGAAAGCGGCAACACCACATCAATCGCGCCTCGCGCGACTGCTTCTTTCGGCATTCCATACACGACGCACGTGGCTTCGTCCTGCGCCACCGTCGCCGCCCCGGCGGCCTTCATCGCCACCAGCCCTTCGGCCCCGTCGTCTCCCATCCCGGTGAGAATCACGCCGAGCGCCTCACCGCCCACCTGCTCCGCCACCGAGCGGAACAGCACGTCCGCGCTCGGCCGGTGACGGGACACGAGGTCGCCATCGGTGACCTCCACCGCGAATCCGGTCCGGGACCGCCTGAGGCTCAGATGCCGGCCCCCCGGCGCGATCAGCGCCAGACCGTCCTGCACCTCATCTCCCGCCTCCGCTTCTCGAACGCTGATCGCGCACCGCTCATCCAGGTGCTTGGCGAACGCGGTCGTAAAGCCCGCGGGCATGTGCTGCACCACCACGATTCCGGGCGTCTCTGCCGGCAGCGCCGCGAGCACCTCATGCAGCGCCTGGGGTCCACCCGTCGAGGCCGCAATCGCGATGAGCCGTCGGCTCGAGCCGCCCGACACCGGTACCGGCGCGGCCACGCGCACCACCGGAGCGGCCACCACTGGTCCCCGCCTCCGCAACCGCGCGGCCGCGGCACCCCGGATCGCATCCAGGAGGATGATCTTCGACTCCTGTACGAACTCCCGAACACCGATCCTCGGCTTCGCCACGACTTCCACCGCGCCATCGTGAAGCGCCTGCAGCGCGGCCCGCGATCCCTGCACGCTGTGACTCGAGCAGATGACGACCGGAATTGGATCCTGGGCCATCTGCGAGCGGAGGAAGGTCAACCCATCCTCCTCCGGCATGTCGAGATCCAGCACGATCACGTCGGGCCGCTTGAGCGCCATCCGGCGCCGTGCCACGATCGGGTTCGGCGCCGTCGTGACCGTGATCCCCTCGCCGTCCGCCAGCACGGCCGCCATCGCTTCCCGCACCACGGCGGAGTCGTCGACGACCAGCACGTGGAGGGGCTTGCTCACGCCGCCCGTCCCGCCGTCGCGTGGGCCAACCGGTACACCGCGGGCATCACCGACTTGAGCGGCAACGCCGCACCCGCCATCCCCTCGGCATGACCGAGGAACAGGTAGCCGCCGGGATTCAGATGCCCCACCAGCCGCCGCAGCACGTCGTGGCGCGTGGGGGCGTCGAAGTAGATCAGGACGTTGCGGACGAAAATCGCGTCGAACCGCTCCCGCACCGGCCACCCCGAGTCCGTCTCCCGCAGGTTCACCTGCGCGAACCGGATGCGGCTCCGGATCGCCGCGCCCGCCTTGACCTTGCCCGCTTCCGGACCCACGCCTTTCAGCATGTACGATTTCAGGTAGTGCTCCGGGATTGGCGTCGCCCGGTCGAGCCGCCACACGCCGGCCGAGGCCTGATCGAGCACCTTGGTCGAGAGGTCGGTGGCGAGGATGTCGATCCCCCACCCCAACCGGCCGAGCCGGTCCTCCAGCACCATCGCAATGGAGTGCGGCTCCTCACCCGTCGAGCAGGCGGCGCTCCAGATTTTTACCGTCCGCGCCCGCCGGCCCGCCTCTTCATCGCCCAGCCATTCGCCGCACACCCGGTCCCGGAGCAGGTCGAACTGTGCCCCTTCCCGGAAGAAGTGCGTCTCGTTGGTGCAGATGGCGTCCAGGAGGCGCGTCATCTCCGCCTGGCCGCCGGCCTGCACCGCGGCGTAGTAGGCGCTGAAGGACGACAGTCCCAGCTCCCGCATCCGCCGCGCGAGGCGCCCCACCAGCAGGGCGCGCTTCGCATCCGACAACACGATCCCGGCTCGCTGGTGGATGAGCCGCTGGAACTGGACGAACTCAGCGTCCGTCAATCCCGGTACTGCGAAATCCGTCACGAGCGTCATGCCGCGGCGACTTCCAGCGGCCCGATGTCCAGATCGGTCAGCACCCGGTCCGTGTTGAGCAGCAGGATGAACCGGCGGTCCGTGCGCCCCAGGCCCAGCAGCCAGTCGGTCCGGACACCCGTCCCGAAGGACGGCGCCGGCTCGATGGCATCATCCGGCAGCTCCGCCACCTGAGTCACGCGGTCGGCCACGATGCCCATCACCGTCTGCTGGCCGTCCCGCTCCACCTCTACCACCACCACACAGCTCCGCTTGGTGGGGACCGATCCAGCGCCCCCGAACTTCACCGCCAGATCCACCACCGGCACCACGCTGCCCCGAAGGTTGATGACCCCCCGGATGAACGGCGGCGCGTTGGGAATCGTGGTCACGACGCCGTACTCGATGATCTCCTTCGCCCGCAGGATGCGGACACCGTATTCCTCTTCCCCCACCACGAACGTGAGGTATTGCGTCTGGAGAGGATCCGTCTTCGTGGTCGTCATAGCCTCTGGATCCTCTCGGTTAGAACCGCGTGAAATGCGGCTCGGCCGCGGGAGCCGTCGTGACCGGAGTCCGGGACTCGTGCCCGTTCGACTTCACCGCGTGGCCGTTGCCGTGGCCATTGCCGTGCCCATTGCCGTGACCGTTGCTCTTGCCGGACTGCTCCCCGGCGAGCGTCGCCAGGGCGATGGCCTCGGCGCGGTGCGTGGTCTCCTGATCGACCCGGAAGAACCCGACGAGGCGCTGAAGCGACTCGGCCTGCGCCGCGAGCTCCGTGGCGGTCGAGGCGAGCTCTTCAGCCGCCGCGGCGCCGCGCTGGGTCACCTGGTCCACCTGGCCCATGGCCTGATTGATCTGATTGACGCCGGACGCCTGCTCACGCGAGGCCGCGGCGACTTCCTGCACCAGCTCCGCCGTCCGGCGGATGGCGGGCACCAGCTCGGCCAACCGGGTGCCGGACTGCGCGGCAACCGCGGTGCTCGAACCGGCGACGTCCGTGATAGCCGTCGCGGCCACCTGACTGCGCTCCGCCAGCTTCCGGACTTCCGTGGCGACCACGGCGAAGCCGCGGCCATGCTCGCCGGCGCGGGCCGCTTCGATCGCAGCGTTCAGCGCCAGGAGGTTGGTTTGATAGGCGATGTCCTCGATGATGCCGATCTTCTCGGTAATCGTGGTCATCGCGGAGACGGTCTGCTTCACCGCTTCACCGCTCGCTTCGGCATCCCGGACGCCCTGGAGGGCCATGGTCTCGGTCTGACGCGCGTTCTCGGCATTCTGGGTGATGGAGGCGCTCATCTCTTCGAGGCCCGCCGTGGTCTCTTCGACCGACGCGGCCTGCTCGCTGGTGCCCTGCGAGAGGGACTGCGCGGTCTGAGCCACCTGGGTGGACGCGGCCGACACGGCCACGGCGCCGGCACGAACCTGCGCGAGCGTCTCCCGGAGCCGGGTGGTCATGGTGCCGAGAGCGCCGAGCAGCTGGCCGACCTCGTCGGCGGAGTCCTGCTGGACGGTCGTCTGCAGGTCGCCATTCGCCACGGCCTCAGCGAGGCCCACGGCGCGGCGGATCGGGCCGACGATGCCCTTGATGATCGTCAGGGCGAGTCCGGCCGCAGCCAGCGTCGCGAACAGCACAATCAGGAGGAAGCCGAACCGCATCTTGTTGTAGGCGCCCTGTGCGGCGGTGTCGATCCGCAGGAGATCGCCGTTCGCATCGATCGTCGCGATTGACGCGAGCGAGTCGAACATCGCGGTCGGCTCACGGTCGATGCCCTTCACCAGGCTGTCGACGATCTGGGCCGAGCGAGGGTTGCGATAGTCGTAGTGCGCCAGCGCCTGCCGATACTTCTTGCCGAGCTCCGCGTGAGTCGCCAGGAGACGGACGACCATGGAGGTGTCGGCGTCGGTGGCCGCGAACAACCGCTCCACCGCAGTCAGGGTCGAGCGAACGTCCTGCTCTTCCTGGGTGAACTGCGCGATGTACTTGTCGAACGACACGGTATCACGACCGCGGAGCAGGATGTCCTTCCAGTCCTGCACCTGAATCTTGAAGTGGACCTGCGCACTCCGCGCGGTGTCCACCATGACCGCGACGTCCTTGGACGTCTGCATAGCGTCGTGGAGGCGCGACTGGACGGAACCCGCCCCGGTCACTCCCACGATCGCGAGGATGATCATGAACACGATCAGCCCGGCCGCCAGGCCGAAGAGCCGAACCCCGATCTTCAACGAGCGCAACATGTCCTTCTCCCTGTTGGTCAGGCAGCCGAGCGGGCGCGCGCACGTCGTGTGGCGAGCTCCACCAGCTGCGGAACGTCCAGAATGAGTGCCACCCGGCCGTCGCCCAGGATCGTGGATCCGGCGATGCCCTTGGGGCGGTTGAGAACGGCCGCCAGGGGCTTGATCACCGCCTGGCAGTCACCGTCCAGTGAATCCACCACCACGCCGACTCTGGCATCGCCGTGGCGGATGATCACGACACTCGCGCGCCGCGAAACGGCCGCGGGCGGGAGTCCCATCAGATCCCGGAGGTGCGCGTACGGCACGGCCGCACCCCGGAGGTTCAGCACCCCTTCGGCACCGCCTTGCGCGCGTACCGAGGAGAAGTCCACACACTCTTCGACCGACTCGAGCGGCAGCACGTAGCCGTCAGGACCGACGCTGACCCGGAAGCCTGCGATGATGGCGACGGTGAGCGGCAGCCGGATGACGAAGCGGGTACCCTGGCCCGGGGAAGAGACGATCTCGACGGTCCCGCGGAGGGCGTTGATCTGCCGGCGGACGATGTCCATGCCGACGCCCCGGCCCGACACATCGCTCACCGCCGCGGCCGTCGTGAACCCCGCCTCGAAGATCAGCGCGTGTGCCTGCTCGTCGGTGAGCGCATTCGCGTCGGCGACGAGGCCGAGCGCTTCCGCCTTGGCGGCAATCCGAGCCCGGTCGAGGCCACGCCCGTCGTCCGACACTTCGATGACGACCGACCCGCCCCGGTGCTCGGCGCGGAGCACGATCTTGCCCGCGGCCGACTTCCCGGCCTTGCGCCGTTCTGCTGGTGATTCGATGCCGTGGTCGACCGCGTTCCGCACCATGTGCGTCAGCGGATCGCGGAGATGCTCGGCAATGGACGTATCGACTTCGACGTCCTCGCCGTGGATCTCAACCTCGACGTCCTTCGCCTGCTTCCGGGCAACGTCCCGGACCGTGCGGTGATGCATCCGGAGCGACGGTCCCAGGGGCACCATCCGGAGCTTCATCACCTCTTCCTGCAGCGACCCGTGCAGCTGCTCCAACCGGTCCAGCGTGCTGGCCAGTCCGGAATCGGCAGCCTCGCTGCTCGTGAGCTGCATCAACCGGCCGCGCGCGATGGTGATCTCCGCGGTGAGGTCGAGCAACGTGTCGAGCCGCCCAATGGCGACGCGGAGCGTCGAGTCCTTCGCCGGCGCCTTCTTTTCGGCGGCCAGTTTCTCGCTCGTGGTACCGGTGGTCCGCAGCAACCCGCGGAGCTGGTCCACGGCCTGCAGGAGGCGGGTGATCAGGTCGGCGCTGAAGGCCAGGGTGCCCTCGCGCAGCTGCTCCAGCTGATCTTCGAGCGTGTGCGCGGCGGCCGCGACGGCGTCGTAGCCGATGGTGGCACTGTTCCCCTTGAGGGTGTGAGCCGCGCGCAGAACGTTGCGAATCAGCTCGGCGTCGGGATGGCCACTCCGCTCCAACGTGAGGAGGGCCTGCTCCATCGTGGCGAGATTCTCGCCCGATTCGATCCGATAGACCTCGACGAGGCGCTGCAGTTCGATATCCATGGGCGCCCTAGAGGGACCGGACGACGAGGTCGCCGGTATGAGGGTGGAAGGTGACGTGCCGGGCCTTGCTGCCCCCGGTCTCCGCCATCATCACGGGGAGCCGCATCTCGTGCAGGGTCTCGAACGCCATCGTGACGTTCTGGTTGCCGAGGTGGGTGGTCTTGTCGCGGAAAGCATCGAGCACGCACGCCCCGCCGACGACCTTGGCGACCAGGTGCTTCCGGCGCGCACCGAGGCGCTCGACCGCTTCGAGCAGCTGCGGCAGCGCATGGTCCCCGAAACGCGTCGAGGCCTCACCGTGCGGCGCGCGCGGCAGGAGGTAGTGATTGATCCCGCCCACGCCCATTCCGGCATCGTGGAGGGAGACGGCCACACAGGACCCCAGGATGGTGGTGATCCGGCAGGGCGTCGCGGAGGCCGCGAGCTTGCCCGGATGCACGAACACACGGGTGTCAGGCATGAGGACGGGGGCCAGTGCGGGCGCAGCGGCCATCAGACGACTCCCGAAGCGTCGAGCCAGCTTTCAACCTTCGCGAGCAGCTCGAGCTGATCGACCGGCTTCGCGATGTAGTCCGTACAGCCTGCGGTGTATCCCGTTTCGACGTCGATCTCTTCGTCCTTCGTCGTCACCATGATCACCGGCGTCTTCCGGGTCTCGGTCCGCTCGCGCAAGGCACGGCAGGTCGTGAACCCGTCAGCGCCCGGCATCACCACGTCGAGCAGAATGAGGTCGGGCTTGTTGGCGACCGCGGCCCGGAGGCCGGCTTCGCCGTCGACGGCGACGTCGATGTCGTACCGGGAGCCAAGCATGAGCTCGAGCCAGAGCCTGTGCGTGGAGCTGTCGTCCACGATCAGGATCCGGCGTCTCTTGGCCTGGTGGGGCGCCTCTGGCGCCTTCGTACTGGTCACCGTATGGTCCCTTCGCGAGCGCGCGGCAGTCGGTTTTTTCGGGTTCTGGAGGGGAATCCACGGCGCGCGCTGCCCGTGCCCCTCTGCACGGCGACAGTGTAGCGGGACCGGGGTCAAGGACTCCAATACCGGTTCGATGGCGATGTCATAGCGCGGACGCATACCGGGGGACGACCTGGAATTCCGGCACTTGCGGTACTTCACGGCCGTGGCCGAAACGCGGAGCCTCACCGCCGGGGCCAAACGGGCGCACGTCGCACAGCCCGCGCTCTCGCGGGCGGTTCAGGAGCTCGAGAGAGAGCTCGGGGTGAAGCTCCTCGACCGGCATACCCGCGGGGTCTCCACCACCCTCGCGGGAGAGGCGCTCGCGTCAGGGGCGACTCGACTGCTGGAGGAAGTGGCCACGGCACTCGATCGTGCCGCGGCGGTCGCCTCGGGAACCCGGGGGCGGCTCGTCATGGGCGCCATGTTGAGCGCCATCGCGACCGGCATCCCTGGTGAAGCCGAGGAAATCCTCCGGCGCAAGAACCCGGAAGTCACGCTGGTCCTGAAGGACTCGGACCCACCCGACATCACCGAAGGGGCGCTCGACGGTACGTTCGACGTGATCGTGGCCGTCGAGAGTGGAGCCCTCCCCGCGCTGCTTACCAGTGAGCCGCTCTGGGCCGACGCCGTGGATCAGGCGCTCCTGCCCGCCCGTCATCCGCTCGCCAAACAGCCGATCCTCGAGATCGCCGATCTCGCGGCGCTGCCGCTCGTGCTTCCCCAACGAACCATGGCCCCCGGATGGTGGCGGGAGCTGCTCACCGATCTCCAGAAGCTCGGGCTGCGGTCGCCGTTGCTGGTCATCGACGGCGGCCTTCGAGATACCCACTTCGCGGTCGCCGCCGGCCGCGGGTGGGCGGCGATCGGACGGTCACGAGCCGCGGGGGCACTTCCTCAAGGGACCGTAGCCGTGCCCCTCGCCGGACTGACCACGGAGCTCGTGGGTGTCGTCAGTTGGCGGAAGCATGACCGCCGTCCCGTGCTGCGCACGACCATCGAGGCCGTGCTGGAGGCGGCCCGGAAGCATCCGAATAGCGTCGTGCGAGCGGCACCGGCACTCCCTACCGTGAGCCTGCAACGCGCCAGCGGAAAGCTGCGGCGGCCCGATGGCACGTTGCCGACGGCGATCGAAGTGCGGCACCTTCGGGCGATGCTCGCCGTCGCCGCGACCCAGACGATCGGCCGCGCCGCCGAGCGCCTCGGGATTACCCAACCGGCGCTCTCGCGGCAGCTCGGGGAGCTCGAGCACGCTTCGGGGCTCAGCCTGATGGAGCGGAGCGCGCGAGGGGTGCAATTGACGCCGGCGGGTACCGCGCTCGCGGGGGACTGCCCCGCCCTGTTGCTCGAGCTCGATCGGATCCTGATGGAGACCACGCGCGCGCGCCGCGGCATGGAGGGACGCTGCGTCATCGCGGCCGTTCCCACGGCCAGCGCGGGTGAGATGCTTTCCCGTCTGCTCGCCGCGACGGCCGAGAAGCACCCGCATCTGCATCTCGTAATCGAAGAGATGGCGACACCGCTGCAGGTGGAGGCCATCGGCAAAGGGGAGGTCGATCTCGGACTGGCCCACAACTATCCGGGACTCGACAAGACGGGGAGCCTGAAGCTCGATCTGATTCAGGATGACCGCGTGGATTCGGCGCTCGTGAGTGCCACGGGACCGCTGGCTGGACGGAAAAGGCTGGCGGCGCCCGATCTCGCCGATGTCCCCTTCCTCTTTATAGAACGATCGTTCCACCCCGCGTTTTACGACCGGATCATGTCGGCATTGCGGGGCATCGGCCTCGAGCCTCGTCCCGAAGGCACCTACGACGGTTTGCGCGCGCTCTGGTCCCTCGCGGCCCAGGGGAAAGGGTGGTGCCTGGGATTTCGCTCGCAGGCGAAGCATCCGCCGTCCGGCACCGTACTCATTCCCATTACCGGCTTTGACGTTCCCTGGGGCATCACGCTCATCAGGCGGAAGACGGAGCCGAGTGACGCAGTGCGAGCGGTGCTGGACGTGTTGAAGCGACTGAACGGCAAGCGGGGGAGGAAGCGCTGAGACGACGGCGGCATGGTTCCCTCACAGGCCGGAGGCCTGCGCTCGGCACGGCGCCGCGCTTGAAGCGCGGTGCACCGCCGAGCACACTCTTCAGAGTGTGATGCCCTTTCTGACCGCCGAGTGGCGCCACTTGGTGATGCTCAACTACCAGGTGGACGAAGCGCTCCTGCTGTCGTATGTGCCTGCCGGCACCGAGCTGGATCACCATGACGGCACCTGCTTCGCGAGCGTCGTCGCCTTCCAGTTCGTCGATACCCGGGTGCTCGGCGTCCC
>DATNDQ010000017.1:0-10068 GCA_035553475.1 Gemmatimonadales bacterium | reverse complement strand
TATCGCGCCCGTCACCCCTGGACTGGAGCGCTCGCGCTCATCGGGGCGGTGGTGTTCCTGGTCGCGGCGGTCACCACGGACACCCGCAACAGCCTCATCGCGCTTGGCGTCGTGGCCCTGGCATGGCCCATTTTCCTGATCGTCCGCAGCACTGCTCGCCCCGATCCTGCCCCCTAGGCGAACTCCTCCCTCTTACTTCGTGGCCAGGGCGTCCAACTCCGCCTGTGCCTTCTCGAGGATCTCCGCCACCCGTTTCCGAATCGCTTCGTCCCGCGCCTTCCAGCTGGTGCGGACTGCGGTGCGCATCAACCGTCCGAGGGCGCGGTTCACGTCCGCCATGGCGCCACCGAGAGCGTCGTCCACCGCGTCCTTGACTCGGTCAAAGATTTCCTCGACCACGTCCTTGTGCTCGTCGAGAAAGGCGCGGCCCTGGTCGGTGATCTCGTAGACTTTCTTGCCATTCACGTCCTGCACCTTCACCAGGCCTTCGTCTTCGAGCCACTGCAGCGTGGGGTAGACCGTGCCGGGGGACGGCGAATAGCAGCCGTGCATCCGCTCCTCGAGCTCTTTCATCACCTCGTAGCCGTGCCGCGGCTTGTCCTGCAGCAGTCGCAGGATGACGTACTTCATGTCTCCAGAGCCGAACCACTGACGGCGGCCACCTCGGTGCCCGGCCCGGAATCCGAAGACTTTCGGTCCGAACTCGAACGAGAACCCACCCCAATTGCCGTGACGATGCATCGTTGCTCCTTGTGCGTTATTACGTGCCGAACGGTCTTACGATAGGTCTCATGATATATCACTAGATATATCGTGTCAATTGAAACGTAACTCCTTCCCCATCAGGTGATTTGCTGAGGCTACTTCAAGAGCGCTGCCAACGCCGCGTAGTCCAAAGTCGCCCGAATCGTGGCAAACAGGGCAGTCGCGCCGTCATCCCCGCCGGCAGCTACGGCGTCGATGGTCATGAGCTGAATCGCCGACCGGGAGAGCGCCGGATTGAAGAGCGCGGGATTCGGCATCACGAGCTGTCGCGCGTCCTCGGTCCCCGGCGGTACGAGATCCATGATGCCCGCCTCGCTCGCCTTCACCCAGGCGGGCGCCCGGCGGTCCGCCGGGGCCATGGCCGAGAGCACCGCATCGTAGTGCTTGGCGATGGCCCGTACCGTGTCGAGCGCGGGCTGCATCGCCCGCCGCACTTCCGCGGGTGCGGATTTCGCGCCCACGGCGCGCAGGCGGGCCAACAGGGTGTCACGGGCATCGCGGAGAAAGCGCTCGCGCGAAACGGGTGCGAACACCGGCACGCCACGTCGCGCAATGACCAGGCAGGAGCTGTCTGTGGAGAAGCCCGGGATTCCCCTCACTGGGCTCGAGTCCTGAGGGGCATCGTAGTAGATGGAACCCGCGCTGTCGACGAATGCGACGTCATGGCCGTTCCACACGCATGAGGCGTCATTGATCGACACCGCGACCTCGGGGCCGGCGTCCTGCGGCACCACCGACCCCCCGTCGTCCTTCCGGAAAAAGAGCACCCCCACTCGCGCGGATCCGGTCAATGGCCGGCTTGGCACGCTCAGCTCTCGCTGCACGACCGGCGAAGCGACGAATCCCCGCGGCTGTGCCAGGACGGGAGCGCGCCTGAGCACGGCGAGGACGGCGTTCAGGTTGCTTAGGAAGGGCTGAACATCCGGACCGTCGTCGCCACTGGGAAGGCGCTGCGTTACCGGCTTCCAGTAACCGGCCTTCCCCATCAGGGCAGGGTCGGTCTGCGCGAAAGCCCTGGTCGCCAGGGCGAGGAAGAGGATCGACGCGAAGAGACGGCGCACGGAAGGTTCCTGAGCTGGGATGCCCAGAAATCGACGCCGAATGACCCGAAACGCAACGGGGGCCCCGCCCGAACGGGACCCCCGTATTCCGTCTTGCTGTCCTGCGCTTAAATGACTGTCAGTCCCACGTGGCGGTACCGCTCCATCAGGGGCCGCGCCAAACGCTCCATCCGGGCCCCCTCTTCGGTCCGCATCTTGGAGTTAGTGCGTACCCGATCCCGGCTCCGGCGTTCCCGCTCCTCCGGGCTCGGCACCTTCCAGCTGACGGTCTGCCGCTTCTGGTGCCGCATGATCTCGATATTGACCGTCTCGCCGGAGTCGTACGACCGCAGGATCCGCATGGCCTGGGCCGGAGAAGTTGGCTTCCGGTCGCCGATGGAGACGATGACGTCCCCGCTCTTGAGCGGCAGGAGCGAATCCTCGGAGGCCTTCACCACCAGGACGCCGTCGCGAGTTCCGAAGTAGTCGCCCAGGTCCGAGTTCAGGGACACGAGCTCGAGGTTGCACCAAGCGTCGCCGAAACAGAGGGTCATCCCCATCCCTTCGCCTGAGCCCCACCCCTCCCCCATCTTCATCATGTCCCCGAGGGGCATCGCGAGTCGCGGCTCAACATCGACCCGCGGCATGACGCTCCAGCCGAAGTTCCGTTCCGGCATCATGTTGAAGGTGCCGCTCTGGGCATAGCTCACGTCCTCGGCGACGAGCGTCGCCTTCTTCGTTTCCGACCCGCGCCGGTATTCCACCTGCACCGTGTCACCTGGATCGAGGGCCTGCGCGAGCTCGATGAGCTTGTTCCCCGGACCCGATTCGTCCGAATCCTCGGACCGCACGTTGGCGAGCGAAACGCCGTTGAACTTGGTGATCACGTCGCCGGCCAGAATCCCCGCCTTGGCCGCCGGGCCGGCGGGAGTCACCGCCGCAATGCGGGCACCGATCTTGTCGGAATCCGCGTCGGCAGTGCGGTTGACCACGACCCCGATACGAGCATGGTTCCCGCTGAAGCTGTACGTCATGACCCCCGGACGGGTCGCCTCGGGACGCTTCGGCTTCGGTTGTTCCTGAGCCGCCAGAACGCCCGGCAGGACACAGGTAGTGCAGAGAAGGAGCAGCTTGCGATTCATGCGCGACATTCCTCCGGAGCCTAGAGCCCCACGTAAGAGGCCCGGACGACTCGGACCTGGACCAGTTGGTTCATCAGGTTCACTCGCTGCTGCCACAGCTGCAGCTGTGCGTCCACTTGCCCGGTCTGCTGGTTGGCCAGCCGGCCGTCGATCTGCTCGATCTGATCCTCGAGTTGGGCAATCAGTGCGGCGTCCCGCCCCGATACCACCCGGCCTTCCGCTTCAGGCGTCTGCAGCCTGCTCTCGAGAGCCGCCGACTGCGCCTTCACCTGCGCCAGGTCCGCCTTGGCGGCTGGAGGGGAGAACGGACTGAAAACCAGAACCGCGGCGATTCCGGCCGCGGCTGCCATCGACCACGCCGCCCACCGGCGATGGCGCTTCGCCCTCGCCGCGACGACGCTCGCCCGGATCTCGGTCCAGCGGTCCCGCGCCGGAGAACGAACCGGCAGCGCTTTCAGCTGCGCTACCCGCTGGTAAAGGGCCTCCAGCTCGCCCTGGCATACGTCGCAGGACTCGAGGTGCTTCCGGGCCCAGACCGACCCCTCGTTGGCCTTCAGGGCCAGCAGATCATCCATCGTACAGTGTGTCATTCAGGCCCCCGGCTCGACGGCGAGCAGCTTCCGCAGTCGCGCGTGCGACCGGGCCAGCTGGGATTTCGAGAAGCTCACCGTTTTGCCCATCATCTCCGCGATTTCCTCGTGTGTGTAGCCTTCCACGTCGTGCATCCACACCACCGCGCGCCCCGTTTCACTCAGGTGTTCGAGCGCGCGCTCCAGATCCAGGTTTACGCCTACCAGCGGTGCCGGCGAACCGGCCGCGGTCGTCTCGTCGAACTCGTCCGCAGCGCGAACGTTCTCGCGGCGGATCTTCATCAGGGCCTTGGAAGACGCTATCTGCCGGACCCAGCCCCAGAGATGCCCGTCGCCCCGGTACGCGCCGATGCTCTTCACCACCTCGAGGAACGTCTCCTGCAGCACGTCCTCGGCGTCCTCCGCGTTTTTCAGTATCCGGCGCGCCAGGTTATAGACCGGGGTCTCGAAGGCTCGGTAGAGTCCTTCGAGGGCTTCCAGGTCGCCGGTCTTGGCGCGGGCTACCAGGACGTCAGAAACGGCTAGTGAGATGGTCATCTCCTGTAACCTATGATGCCGCAGGGGGCTGAGGCGTCGCAGGGGGAAGAAGCGTGGGACGTGGGGTGGTGGGACTTTCCGATGAAACGGAGCGTCCCACTCACCACTTCCCCACGCCTTAAGTGTCTACGGGATTTTCACTTAGCGCGTTTCAAGGTAGATTGGGCTCATGCCTGATCACGCCACCGCCGATCTCTGGCTCGAGCATTGGCAAGACGAGTCGGATGCGGCCTTCCTGTACAACGTCCTGGCCTCCGTGGAGCGCGACCCCAAGAAGCGCGACGTCTACAGCCGCCTCGCGCTGGTTGAAGAACGCCACACCCAGTTGTGGGCCAAGCTCCTGAATGACAACGGTCATCGGGTGCCCACCGGCGTCGCCTCGCCTACCCTCGAGGCGCGGGTCAAGGCGAAGATGGGCAAGTGGTTCGGCCCGGGGTTCCTGCTCCCCCTGCTCCTCCGCGAGGAAGGGCGGGAGGTCAAAGGCTACATGGACCTCCACGAGACGTCGGCCGCGGGCGACGCGCGCGATGTCTCGCTCACTCTCGCGAAGGAATCCGCGGAGCACGCGCAGACCCTCGCGGGGTTGGCCGGACAGAGCGCCGAGCCGTGGCATCAGACCGAATCCGGCGGGTTCGTTCGAAACGTCGTGTATGGATTCAATGACGGACTGACCGCGAATTTCGGGCTCGTGGCCGGCGTGATCGGTGCCGCGGTGCAGCCGCACCTGATTCTCCTCTCGGGCGTCGCCGGCATGATCGCCGACGCCCTCTCGATGGGCGCCTCCGGGTACCTCGCGGCGAAGAGCGAGCAGGAGGTGTACGCCCACGAGATCGCGATGGAAAAGGAAGAGATCCGGGTGATGCCGGAGGTCGAGGAAGAGGAGCTGGCGCTGGTCTACGAAGCCAAGGGCATCGCCGGCGCCGAGGCACGCCGCATGGCGTCCGAGGTGATGCGTGACCCCCAACGCGCGCTCGAGGAACAGGTCCGCGAAGAATTGAAGATCGGCGAAGCCCGCTCGACGCCCCTCAAGGAGGGCTGGGTCACCGGTGTTTCGACGGCAGTCGGGGCGCTGATCCCGGTGGCGCCCTTCCTGGTGTTCACCGGACAGGCGGCGGTGTGGACCGCCTTCGGCCTCGCGATGGCTTCCCACTTTGGCGTGGGCGCCGCGCGCTCCTTCTTCACCGGACGCGGGATCTTCCGGTCCGGGCTCGACATGTTCGTGGTGGGCCTGGGGGTCGCCGGCGTGGGGTACGTGGTGGGGGATCTGGTGGCGAAGTACCTCTAAGGCAGACGTCAGACGTCAGACATCAGCTACACCACCACGTTCACCAAACGGTCCTGCACGTATACGACTTTCTTCGGCGCCTTGCCTTCCATGAACTTCTTCACCGAGTCGTCAGCGAAGGCCAGCTTCTCAACTGCTTCTTGAGAAAGCCCGCGCGGCACCGTCACCCGGCCACGGACCTTGCCGTTCACTTGGACCACGATCTCCACGTCTCCTGCCGCAGCCAGGGCGTCGTCGTGTTTGGGCCATCCCGCATCGAAGACCGTGCCGCTGTGCCCCAATACCTCCCAGAGATCCTCGGCGACGTGCGGTGCGAAGGGGGCGAGCATGACGACCAATGGCTCCACGGCCCGGCGATCGGTGCACCCGGCTGAGCGGACTTCGTTGACGTACTCCATCATGGCCGCGATGGCCGTGTTGTACTGCAGCCCGTCGACGTCACTCCCGACCTTCTTGATGGTCTGGTGGAGTTTCTGAACCACACTTTCGGGCAACCCCGGGGACCCCGGCATCCCCGGGCTTGCGCCCGGGGTCAGGGAAACCTCATGGGTGAGGTGCCAGACCTTCTCTAAAAATCTGCGAATCCCTGTAATACCCTCGTCCCGGAAATCCCCACCCTCCTGGAATGGCCCCAGAAACATGAGATACATCCGGAACGTGTCGGCCCCCCACTGATTGATGTAGATGTCGGGCACGACCACGTTGCCCCGGGACTTCGACATCTTCGAGCCGTCCTTCACGATGATCCCGTGCGCCCGGAGCTTGGGGAACGGCTCTTCGAAACTCACATGCCCCAGGTCCTTCAGGACCATTGTCGTAAACCGCGAATAGAGGAGGTGGAGCACGGCGTGCTCGTTCCCCCCGATGTACGTGGTCACCGGGAGCCAGGTCTTGGTCCGCGCGGGATCGAAGGGCCGGTCGTCGAACTCGGTCGACGGATAGCGCAGGAAATACCAGGCCGAGTCGAGGAAGGTGTCGGAAACGTCGGTCTCGCGACGCGCCTGCGCTCCGCACTGCGGGCACTTCACGAAATACCACTCCTGATGGCGCGCGAGCGGGCTCACCCCGGAATCGTCGGGCCGGAAGTCTTCGATGGGCGGGAGTACGACCGGAAGATCCTTCTCGGGCACCGGGACCACGCCGCACGCATCACAATAGATG
The DNA here is from genome assembly GCA_035553475.1 of Gemmatimonadales bacterium. GTDB lineage: Bacteria > Gemmatimonadota > Gemmatimonadetes > Gemmatimonadales > GWC2-71-9 > 40CM-2-70-7. The sequence continues at coordinate 3,548 of DATNDQ010000017.1, read as the reverse complement.
ATGGGAATCGGCGGTCCCCAATACCGCTGGCGCGAGATGCACCAGTCGTGAAGCCGGTACTGGACCCGCGCGCTCGCCGCCCCCCGCCCCGCCAGCCACGCCACGATCTTCTTGCGTGCGACGGCGCAGGTGAGACCATCGAAGTCGCCCGAATTGAAGAGCACGCCGTCGTCCCCGACAAACGGCAACGGTCCGTCGCCCTTCACCACCGGCTTGATGGGCAGCTTGAACTTCGTGGCGAACTCATGATCCCGCTCGTCGTGAGCCGGCACCGCCATGATGGCTCCGGTGCCGTACTCCATGAGGACGTAATCCGCGATCCAGATCGGGATCGACTCGCCGGTCGCCGGATTCCGGACGTATGAGCCGAGGAACACGCCCGTCTTGGTCGTATCTCCCACGCGCCGGGTGACGACGTCCTTCGACTGGGCTTCGCGCTGATACCCTCGCACCGCCGCCTGTTGCTCCCGGGCCGTGAGCGTATCGACGAGCGGGTGCTCGGGTGCGAGCACGAGGTAGGTCGCACCGAACACGGTGTCGGGCCGGGTCGTGAAGACGGTGATCTTCTGTCCCGCCGGCGTCTCGAAGGTCAGCTCGGCACCCTCGCTCCGCCCGATCCAGTTCCGCTGGAGCGTGCGGGTCGAGTCGGACCAGTCGAGCCGGTCGAGATTGTCGAGCAACCGCTGGGCGTGCTTCGTAATCGCGAAAAACCACTGCTCCAGGAAGCGCTGCTCGACGAGCGTGTTGCACCGCTCGCAATGCCCGTTGATGACCTGCTCGTTGGCGAGGACGGTCTTGTCCTTCGGGCACCAGTTCACGGCCGCCCGCTTCTTGTAGGCGAGGCCGGCCTTGTAGAGCTGGAGAAAGAGCCACTGCGTCCACTTGTAGTACTTGGGATCGGTGGTCGCGAGCTCGTGACGCCAGTCGAACATGCCGCCGAGCCGGTGCAGCTGGTTCCGGAAGGCCGCGATGTTCTTCGGGATCAGCTTCGCGGGATGCGTGCCGATCGTGATCGCGTAGTTCTCGGAGTGAATCCCGAAGGCGTCGTAGCCGATCGGCTCGAACACCGTATAGCCCTGGAGCCGCTTGAAGCGCCCGTAGATGTCCGCGCCAGTGAACGCGAACATGTTCCCCACGTGCAGCCCTTCCGCGGAGGGATACGGGAACATCATGAGGTTGAAGTTCGGCCGCGCCGGCTTGTCGAGGTCAGGCTCGTTCGTGTGGCGCTCGGCCCATCGGGCCTGCCACTTCGACTCGACCGCCGCGGGGTCGTACTCAGGGGTATCGCGAGGGGACATAAGTGCTTGAAGCTAAACGGGCTTGCCCGCGCGTGAAACCCACCATACTTTCGCGGAATCCCCATGCCGAGTGACGCACAGCAGTTAAGACAACGCTTCGTGTTCGCCGGGATCGGCGTGGCCCTCGCCCTGGTCCTGGTCCTGGCGGTGGTCGCGGGAAACGCAACCGACACCTTCCTCCGCCATTCTGTCGAGGCGCGTAGCAAGGACGTGGTCGTCCGCGCCGCGACGATCGTCAATCAATACCTGCACGAGCGCCGCCGCGAAGCCGAAGCCCTGGCTGCCTCCCCGGCGGTCGTCGCCGCGGCCCGCGCCGGGGCACAGGAGGCCAATCAGCGGAGCCTCCCGAAGAACGATATCAACACCCTGGAGCGGATGTTCGCGCGGACCACCCAACTGGGTGGTGACCCCGACCTGCAGTCCTACCTGCGTGACTACGTCTCACACTCGGACTTCCTGCGGCTGTTCTTCACGGAGGCCCACGGGTACACCGTGATGGGGTCGTACAAATCGGAAGACTTCGTGCAGTCGGACGAATCGTGGTGGACCAGCGCGTTTGCGCAGGGCGAATACGTCAGCCCCCCCAAGCCCGACACGGCCACCGGCGTCCTCTCGATGGAATACGACGTCGCGGTGCGCCCCAGCAAGACCACCCGGCCTCTCGGGGTCCTTAAAGCCGTGTTCCCCCTCGAGCAGCTGCGCGTCCTGCTCGCCGGAGCGTCGAATGGCGACGGCGCATACCTCGAGATCGTCGACGGCAAGGGCGCTCTGGTTTCGGCACCAACCAAGCAGGATCTGCTCAAGACGGCTGATGTCGCAGGTGCCGTCCCGAATGCCGATACCGCAGTGGCGTTGACCCTCCCGACGACCCGTGGCGACGAGCTGATTGCCGCCGTGCCGACCAACGACGGGGCCTGGAAGGTCCTTTTCCGCCAGCCCGTAGATCGCGCGTTCGCGGGGGCCGCGACGGCACGACGCGCCATCTGGCTCGGGGCGCTCGCGCTGCTCTTCGTGACCATCGCCGCCCTGTGGGCCTTGGGCGGGTGGCTCGACCGGCGAGTCACCGAGCCCGTCCGGGAGGCGGGGCGGATCGCGGGCCGGGTGGCGGCGGGCGATCTCTCGGTGACGGTGGCGGGTACACGCGAGCGCACCGCGGAGGTCGCGGAGCTCATCTCGTCCATTCAGTCGATGGTTGTCGCGCTGCGCCGCCTGGTCGGGGCCATCCGGTCAGCTGCCGACGAGTCAGCCGCGATGGCCGCCGAAATCTCCGCCTCGACGCAGGAGATGAGTGCGTCCACGGAGGAAATGAGCGCCACCTGCCAGGACCTGACCAAGCGCGCCGCCGATCAGGCCCAGATGATCCGTCACGCCGCCGAGGAGGCGGGCAAGATCCTGGGGATCACCACGACGCTGGCGGCGGGCGCGACCGAAGCGGCGCGACGGAATGCCGACCTCGTCGGCGTAGCCAAGGAGCACCGGGAAACGCTCGACCAGAGCACGGCCCAGCTCGCGAAGCTCGCCGCCGATGTCCAGCAGGGTGTCACCGAAGCGGAGGCACTCGCCACGGCTGGTGCGGAGATCCAGCGGTTTGTCGCGCAGGCGAAGGCCGTGGCGACCCAAACGAACACGCTGGCGCTCAACGCCGCCATCGAGGCGGCGCGCGCGGGTCCGCAGGGGCGCGGGTTCGCGGTGGTGGCCGATGAGGTCCGGAAGCTCGCCTCGCAGGCCGCGGTTGCCGCGGGAGAGACGGCGGACGTGGTCCGAGACGTGCTGTCGCGCATTCAGGGCACCCGGGACCGCCTCACGCGCATCGCGACGACCGGCACCGCGGCCCAGGCAGCTGCCCACTCGGCCGCGGCAGGCCTCGGCACCGTCGCCAGCACGGCGGAGACCAACGACATCTGGAGTCGCGAAATCGCGAACTCGGCTGAGGCGGTGAAAGCCCTGGTGGAGGAGATCGCGAACCAGCTGACGACGGTCGCGAAGGGGACTGACGAGCTCCTGGCTTCGTCGGAAGAAATCGCGGCCTCAGCTCAACAGCAAAGCGCGTCGACGCAGGAGATCTCGTCGTCGGCGAACCAATTGGCGACCGCGGCGGATTCCCTCACGGGCGCGGTGCAGACCTTCCGGCTCCTGGCCGACGAACCGCGGCGAGAAGCGGCGGACTAATGAACCTAAAGCCCGGAACGTGCCGAGCCGATGGGGTTCGGCCCACCAGGGCCTATCCCCCCGAGGGCGGGACCTTCGAGA
>DATNDQ010000016.1:0-4264 GCA_035553475.1 Gemmatimonadales bacterium | reverse complement strand
CGGATGGCTCCTACGCCCCGCCCCCCTCGCGAACGCTCCGTACTTTGGCGCTGGAGTCGGGTTTCGCTACCCGGTGGCCGATTGGATTCGGTTCCAGGCCCGCCTCGAGGAGGTGCTGGACGCTCCCCGCTCCCAGACCCTGAACGAGTGCGACACGTTCGGAGACTGCGGCCCGGTCCAGGTCGGGGGAACGATCGAAAGTCACCTCGGCCTCTTCCTCGGCGTCGAGGTCGTCAGGTAGGGGCTCCGGCTCAGCTCCTGCTGACTTCACACCCTGAGAGGGTGCGCTCGGCGCATCGCTGCGCTTAAGCGCAGTGCGTCGCCGAGCACAGGCTTCCAGCCTGTGAAGGGCTCAGGGCGTCCTGTCGAGACGCGCTTCGCGGGCCTGGTTCAACGCCTCGACGTGCGCCCGCTGCATCTGCTCCAGCGTGAACCGCTCCGCGACCCGCGCAGTAGCCCGCATCGCCAACGCTGACCGCTCAGCTTCACTACCCAACAACCGCGCGAACGCGACGGTGAACGCCGCGGGATCGTCCGCCGCCGCAACGATCCCCGCATCGCCGACGACCTCCGGCAAGCTCCCCGCGTTCGCCACGACCACCGGACACCCCGCCGCCATCGCCTCGGCCACCGACAACCCGAACGTCTCCATCGTCGACGGATGGGCGAAAATCGTCGCGGCGGCATAGGCGCCCGGGAGGTCCTCCGGGGTGAGATAGTCGCAGAACCGGAGATCCACGCGCAGCTCGTGCGCGCGCCTGGTCAGCGCCTCCCGCTCCGATCCCGTGCCCACCAGCACTACGCGCGGCCGCGGCTCGGTGAGACCGCCGACCGCGTCGACCAACACGCGAAAGCGCTTCTCGGGCTCGAGAGCCGCGAGACCGAGGATCATCGGATCATCGCCGATGCCCACGCGCTGCCGGAAAAGCGCTCCGGCACGTGCGTCCCGCTTGAAGCGCTGGACGTCGATCCCCTCGGGAATGACGACGTGCGGCGGCCGGAGCATGTACGCGACGTGGTCCTGGGCGAAAGAGACGGCAGCTTGCGTGAGGAAGATCGTGACGTCCACCCGGCGGTACGCGAGACGAGCAAGAGGGTCCTGAGGCGCGGCCCAACGGGGGAAGTTGAAGCGGATGGCGAGACCGATTCCCGTTCCCCGCACCGCGAGCGCCCCGTGGACCAGGTCGCGCCGCTTGTCCACCAGCAGGATGTCGATCCCGTGCTGTCGCAGGGCCTGACGGAGCAGGGCGGGGGCGCGCAGGGACGTGTGGGCGACCGGAAGCTCTGTGGTCGGTACGCCCTCACTGGAAGCCCGGAGCACCACGTCCCGCGCGCTCGCAAACATCTGCGCGTGACCGCCCGCCGCCACCACACCCCGGGCGATGTGCACGAAGCTGACTGAAGACCCTCGCCAGCTCCGCGCCGACGTGAGCAGCCCTACGCGGAGCGTTCCAGCTCCTCGGCCTCGGCCAGGAACGGCTTGCCCAGCGAGGCGTCCGTCAGCGATGCGACATTGATGCGCACGTTGGCCAGCGATCCGGCCAGTGCCGCTCGCCCGAGCGCCATGCCGACTCCGGCATCCGAACTCGCGTTCTTGTTCCCGATCTCCCCCATCTCCTTCGCCAGGGCGACGACCCGCACCGCCGCCCGGGCCATCGCGAGGGGGGTCCGCGCAGCGCCGAGCAGGGCCTGGTCGATGACCTGGGAACGGGACGGGTTCTCCTTCGGGACCTTGTATGCCGCACTCACGCCGCCGTAGGCGACCGCGTCATCGTCCACCAGCTGCCGCAACTCGCCGCGAAGCGTTTCCGCCTCAGCCAGAATCGCGGTCGCTCGATCCTGAACGGCGGCGTACGCCTTTCGTCCGATCGTCAGGCGTGCCACCATCGCGACCAGCGCGGCGCCGAGGGCACCGGCGAGGGCGGAGGCACTGCCGCCGCCGGGAACGGGGGCGCCTCCCGCCAGCTCTTCGATCCACCCGTCCAGCGTCGGGCCTTCGGCCTCACGGATCTTGGCTTCCAGCAGGTGGTCCGGAGCATCCGGGAGGAGCAGGCGATCGGCGCCGGCATTCAGGATGCCGCGCTCGGGAATGAGTCCCACGATTTCGCTCTTGGAAATCCCGACGCCACGCTTCTTCGCTTCAGCCTCCACGGCCGCGAAGACCGTAGCTGGAGACGTGAGGTCGATGTCGAGCAGGTTCATGGAGACCTGGGCGAGTCCGCCGACCGAGAACCCGCTGGCCTGTACGCCGGGCAGTCCGCCACTCGAGGTCCGGACGGTCTTCGCGATCTCCTTTGCGATCGCGACATCGGACGTGTCGAGGTAGACGTTGTACGCCACCAGGAAGGGCCGGGCGCCGATGGCCGTCGCGCCCGCGGTGGGATGAATATGCTTGGGTCCGAAGTCGGGGTCGGCGGCGGCATCTTTCCCGATCCGCTCACGGAGTCCCTCGAACTCGCCCTTCCGGATATCGGGCAAGCGCTCCCGCTCGGGACGGGCCGCGGCCTTGGCGTAGAGATAGACGGGGATCTCGAGCTCGCGTCCGACACGCTCCGCGAGCTGTCTGGCGAGTGCGACGCACTCTTCCATCGTGATCTCCCGCACGGGCACGAAAGGCACCACGTCGGTCGCCCCCATCCGCGGGTGCTCACCCTTGTGCCCATTCAGATCGATCCGCTCCCGCGCCACCCTCATCGCCCGGAACGCCGCCTCGACCGCCGCCTGCGGAGGGGCCACGAAGGTGAACACGGAGCGGTGGTGCGCCTGATCCGATTGCACATCGAGCAGGCGGACGCCCGGAACGGCCGTCATCGCCTGCCTGATGGCGTTGATCACGCCCGCGTCGCGGCCATCGGAGAAGTTCGGAACGCATTCGACCAGCGGGGAAGCCATAGTCAGCGGATCCTCGAAAGATTCTTCAGCCAGGCATGAATGGCCGGAGCGCCGGCCACGATCGATCCATGAGCGAGAATGTCATCCGTTCCTTCGAGGGTCGTGACGACCCCTCCCGCTTCGCGCACCAGCAGAGCACCTGCCGCCACATCCCAGGGGGCGAGCGACAGCTCCCAGAATCCGTCGAGACGGCCCGCCGCGATATCGGCCAAATCGAGCGCCGCGGCGCCGGCCCGGCGCACGCCACTCGAGCCGGTCAGGGCGACTCTAAGCTGCTCGAGGAAGCGCGGAATCTCTTCCTGGTGCTTGAACGGGAACCCGGTCCCGATCAGCGCGCGGGCCGGGTCCGTGCCCCTCGAAACGCTCAGTCGCCGCTCGCCGCACCACGCTCCCGAAGCGGCGGCGCCGTGGTAGACCAGATTTCGCCGGACATCCTGCACCACGCCGACCGCCAGGTGGCCGTCCACCAGCGCGCCGATCGACACGGCGTACTGCGGGTACCCGTGGAGAAAGTTCGTCGTGCCGTCCAGAGGGTCGACGATCCACACGACGTCGGCTTTCACTTCGGACGTCGGATTGAGCTCCTCACCGACGACGACCGATCCGGGCACGCGCTTGACCAGGATCTCCGTAATCAGCCGCTCGGCCTCCCGGTCTACCTCGGTGACGAAATCATTCCGGTTCTTGACCGTCCACTCGCTCGCGGGAGGTGGCGTAGATTCGAGAATATGCTCGGCCGCCCGCGCGGCAGCTTTCCGTGCGGCATCGACTAACTCATTGAGATCACGCACCTTGCGTGGCCTCCGCGTGGAATCTAGCTTCCCGGCCCATGGCTCGAGTCTTCTCCGGCATCCAACCCTCGGGTGAGCTGCACCTTGGAAACTACCTCGGTGCGGTGAAAACCTGGGTAGACCTGCAGTCCCAGCACGAATGCATTTTCTGCGTCGTCGATTTCCATGCGATCACGCAAGCGTACGAGCCGAAGGACCTGGCGTCCCGCACCCTCGAAATGGCCATCGGGCTGATGGCGTGCGGCCTGGACCCCGAACGCTGCACGCTCTTCGTTCAATCTCACGTCCCCGAGCACACCGAGCTCAACTGGCTGCTTAACACGGTGGCGCCCCTGGGCGAGCTCGAACGCCAGACGCAATTCAAGGATAAGTCACAAAAACAGGAGAGCGTGCCGGCTGGACTCCTCAACTATCCGGTCCTCCAGGCCGCCGACATTCTTCTCTACCACGCGACGCTGGTGCCGGTGGGTGAGGACCAGGTTCAGCATCTCGAGCTGTCCCGCGAGATCGCGCGGCGGTGGAACGCGCGATTCCAGACCGGCTTCTTTGCCGAGCCCCAGCCATTGCTCTCGCGCACCAAG